>DVNF01000173.1 GCA_018714575.1 Candidatus Stercoripulliclostridium merdigallinarum | reverse complement strand
CCCCCTTGCCCATTTGCAGATTGTTGATACAGCCGAAGCCGCCGTTATCGAACAACAACACGTTGATCTTTACGCCTTCCTGTACCGCCGTGACCATCTCCGAATGTAACATCAGATATGATCCGTCCCCTACCATGGCATAAACATCCTTGTCCGGGGCTGCAAGTTTCGATCCCAACGCGCCGGCGATCTCGTAACCCATACAGGAATATCCGTATTCCATATTATAAGAATACAAGCTGTCGGTATCCCACAGCCGTTGCATACAGCCGGGTAAGGAGCCTGCCGCCGCCACAACTATGGCGTCGCGCGGGATCATCTTTCTGATCAATCCCAAAGCCGCCGTCTGCGTCAGCTCCGCGCCGGTAGCTTTATGGAAATCTTCCAACGTTCCGGGGGTCATGGCTTTTACTTCGGGGACCAAGGATTTTGTATATACGGTCTTGTATAATCTGTCCGCCTCCGCCAGCCACTTTTTCCTGGCGACCAAGTATTCGTCGGTATATTTAGTGCGGTAATCTTTCAGCATTTCCGTAAGCATTTCCACGGAAACTTTGACGTCGCCGACTACTGTCGATCCGTGCATTTTCAGCGCGTGGTAACGCGAAACGTTGACGTTGACAAAGGCTTTGGCGTTTTTGAATAAAGTCTTACTTGAGGTCGTAAAGTCCGAAAAACGGGTACCCAAACCTATGATCAAGTCGGCTTTTGCGGCTATCTCGTTGGCTGCCGCGTTACCCGTTACTCCCAGGCCTCCAAGGTAATACGGCGACGAACAGGGTATCGTCGATTTTCCCGCCTGGGTTTCGGCAAAGGGGATATTGCATTTACTCAGGAACGCCTCTATCGCGCTGCCGGCTTCGGAATACCTTGCTCCGCCGCCGACTATGACCAAGGGGTATTTTGCCGATCCTATAAGTTCCGCCGCGGCGATAAGTTCGCTGTCGGTAGGTACCGGACGACGGATCTCGCGGACGCGCTTTGCGAACATTTCCTGCGGAAAATCGTACACTTCGCCCTGGACGTCCTGCGGCATGGCTATGCAAACGGCTCCGGCAAGTTCGGGATCGGTCAGCACCCTCATGGCGTTTTCCAACGCGGAATACAACATTTCAGGACGATATACGCGGTCAAAGGCGCGGGTTACGGCGCGGTAAGCGTCGTTCGTCGTGATGGTCAGATCGTGCGGTTGTTCGAACTGTTGCAACACCGGGTCGGGTCGCCTGGTGGCAAACGTGTCGCCCGGGAATAACAACAGCGGTATATTGTTTACGGTCGCGGTCGCCGCCGCCGTCACCATATTCGCCGCGCCGGGTCCTATCGAAGAAATACACGGCATTATCTTCCGACGGTTGTTTTGCTTTGCGTAAGAGGTCGCGACGTGAGCCATGCCCTGTTCGTTCTTGCCCTGGTAAACCTTGATGCCGTGTTTACCCGTAGCCAGCGCTTCGCCTATGCCCAGCACGCAACCGTGCCCGAATACGGCAAACGCTCCTTCCACGAACTTATATTCGGCGCCGTCAAAGGAAACGTATTGATTGTCCAAATATTTTACTATAGCTTCGCCTACGGAAATTTTCACAAAAACGCCTCCTGTTTTCTGTTTTCTATTTTATATCGGTATTTTCCAACAGCCATTCATATTCGGGCTTGTCCGTCCTGGTATTGTCCCACGGGTCGCCCGGCAGGTGTCTGATCATCCACGCGCAGTACATGGGATAACCCGGAGCCGTCACCTGAGCGTGCGTTTTTCCGCCGGGAAACATGCCTACGCTCTTATCCTTTATCGTATAAGCTTTGTCGCCGATAAAGCAGGCGCCGAAGCCTTCCGGACGGTCGAATTTATAATAATAGACTTCGGGTTGCGGATGAAAATGCGGAATATAGCTCCACCATCTGCCCTGTCTGGCGTATACTTCGCCCAAAACCATGTTGGAGTAAGGAGAATTTTGAATATTTATTATATCCACGACGTCCCTTACCGCGGTATTGTCCCATTTCCCTTCGCAGGACACCTTTTGAACGACGTCCTTAGGCAAAAACAGCCTGGAGGGGAATTGCTTTTCGTTTTCGGTGGATTGTACCAAGATCTCCGCCGCCGTTTCCGCGTAAATCGCCACTTCGTGTCCCGCCGCCACGTGAACGCAGGTGGGCAGCTCCTTAAATACTCCCGCGCGTTCTGCCTGCACTCTTTCGTCGTCGTATGCGAATACGACTTTACCGGACAATAATAAAACCGCCGTTTCCATACCGGGTTCGGATACGGTCAGTTCCTCTCCCTCCTTCAAAAAATATGCGGTGATATTCATCATCATGTCCGAAGTCTTTCCGTACGCTCTGCACAGTATCTGTCTGCCTCCGGAAATTTTAGGGTATATAAACATAAGTAAATTCCTCCTTCACGCCGCGCGCGGCGCGGCGTGAATAATTTTAGGTATTCCGATAATCTGTATTAAGTCTTAAATCATGCCGCCGCCCTGACTGCCGCTACGCTTCGAAATTTATACCTTGCGCGGCGCGGCGTTCGTGCAATTCGCTGAGGACCTTTTCCTTCCTTGCTCCCGTTATGTCGTAGAAGAATACGGGGATCGCCGTCAGGATCAAGCTGATTCCCGGGACTATCGACACCAACGCGAACATTCCGAAGCGCTGGTCCTTTGTTAGGTCCGTAACACGCTTTATCGCGTCGGACGCCATAGATTGCGAAGGATCCAAATTGATTATAATGTACATGACTATGATAAAAGTCGTCGCCAAGGCGTTACCCAGCTTATTGACGAAAGATTGACACGCCGATCCCAAAGCGTTGTCTCTGAATCCCGTCTTCCATTCCAAATAATCCAACGAATCGCCTATCATCGCGTATGCGGTGACGTTCAACGCTCCCAACGGGATACATTGCACTATTATGAACGGTATCAGCATGTACACCATCCATTGCAGGTTGTCGAAATAGATACTCAGCGTGCCGAAAACGGTGGAAATAATGCTGGCGACAAAGCCTCCCAAACAGGAAACTATGACAATTTGTTTATAATTGAATTTCTTGTACAGCAACGGCATTACCAGCATCGATCCGAACATACCTATTGCCGAACAGATCTGGAACAGCGTCGAAACGGTACCGATACTGCCGGCGTAAGCTTCGTTCAAAGCTTCTCCCGTCAGCCCCTCCAAAGAAGGTCCGATATAGAAAGCATAGCGCGCTACGTGAATGGCTGCCGCCTGCATCATGTATCTGCCGCTGGACAGTACGCCCATCAGGACGACTATCATCAAAGGTTTGCAATGGAAAATGCGGTACAACGCGCCGTGTTCGCCCTTCTTTCTTTTCGGTTTCGGGGGCAGAGTCACTCTTTCCTTTGTAAAGAAGAAGCTGGTGATAAACAGCGCGATCCCCAACGTCGCCGCGACCAACACCAAAATCATGTACTTGGTCTTTTCAGCCTCTATGTCGCCTTCGGCGTTTAACGAAGGTATCCACGACAACACCATGAACAACGCCAAAGGTATCGCCGTGCCGACGCCGTTTACCGTACGCGCGAAAGATATGGTATTAGCCCTTTCTTTCGGGTTCGGCGTCATGATGTTCGGCATCGTCCAGAACGGAACGTCCGAAACGGTATAGGTCATGCCCCAAAATACGTAAATAAACGCCGCATATATCATCAGCTCCGTTTGATTAAACCCTTCCGGAACATAGAACATGAAGAACGTCAATACCCCTATCGGGATCGCCGTGAACAGGACGTACGCTTTCATCTTTCCCAACGGGGTAGTAAATTTGTCGGCTATCATGCCCATCATCGGGTCGTTTACCGCGTCCCAGATCCTGGCAAGCAACATCAACAACAGTACGAATACCAACGGCAAGCGCATGACGTTGACGTAAAAATCCGAAATATAGCTGCTCATAACGGCATAGATCATTCCTTGACCGCCGGCGGCTACCGCGTACATTATAAATTCGCGTTTTCCGATGTATTTTTTCTGGCTTAGTCCCGGTTGCGGGGTCCCTCCGCTCTTAGGCGCTTCGGTCGTAAAATCGGTTGATTGCAGGGTGTTCTCGTTTTCCATTTGACCTCCGTTAAAAAATCCCTTGGTACCATTAATTATAGCGCGCGTGCGTATATTTGTAAATACCGAAAAATTCCTAAAATACTTCCGCGCCGCTTTTACCTTTCATCTATTATCGGAAAATCTGCCCAAACGATTGACTTTCGAGTACAATAGTAGTAGAAATATAGTCTAGAAACATACTTCACACGGGGATAATATCTATCGATATTAAACTTCGCAAATAGGAGTGAAAATGAAAAAATCCGCGATTATATTCACGTCCGTGACAGTGTGTATCATGGTCGCACTGCTGATAGGTATTATTTTGATCGAGCCCCAAGCCGAATCGGATATAAACGAAAGCATGCAAGACGCAGTTTTGCACGAAAACGATAAAATCGACTTCTTCGGAATTCCCGTAAACCCCGGCTTTATCTCAGCCGTCACCACTACATTGATCCTGGTTGTCTTTGCCGCTTTGGTCAGAATTTTCGCCATTCCGCGCTTTAAAATGAAACCCGGTAAATTCCAACTGCTGTTGGAAACTCTGGTGAACTTCTTCGATTCCCTGGCAAAACAAAACAGCCCTCATAAAAACGGTTTCCTGGGCGCATATATTTTCGCCGCAGGCTGTTATATCTTCGTCAGCACCCTGTTGGAACTGATCGGTCTGCAATGGACTTCCATCGCCGGCGAATCGGTTTCGTTGGGCGCGCCTTTAGCCGATATTAACGGCGCGATCGCATTGGGCTGTCTGTCCTACCTTATCATATTGTCGGGCGGAATATCCTCTAACGGCTTTGTCGGAGTCGGCAGAACGTTAAAAGAATTCTCGTTGCCCATATCTATGAGTTTCCGTCTGTTCGGGGCACTGCTCAGCGGACTTTTGGTAACCGAATTGGTGTATCATTTCCTTGCGCTCAGCTTTGTTCTGCCCGTCGTGGTCGGAGTGCTGTTCACCCTGTTACACGCGGTTATTCAGTCTTACGTTTTGGTGATGCTGACTTCGTTGTTCTACGGCGAAGTTTCCGAACCCGGAATCAAAAAAGAGAAAAAAATCAAATCCAAGCGCGGCGTTGCCGTAGCTGAAAAATAATTCGGAGGTTATCAAAATGACTTCTTCCATCAAAAAATACAAAACTCTGGCAATAGCTTTGATCCTGACTTTGGCAGTCCTGGTCGCAGTCGCTATTCTGACCGATCTGACTCCCGCCGTTACCGCTGAAGCTTCCGAGGCCGAAACTACCGAAACCGTTGCGGCGGCTTCCGATCCTACCGGCGACAAAGCTATGGCGGCAGGTATAGCGATAGGTCTTGCCGCAGCAGGCGGCGCAGTCGCTATGGGTATCGCTATCGGCAAAGCCGAAGAAAGCATCGCCCGCCAACCCGAAGTAAAAGGCGACGTTCGTACTACCTTGATGTTGGGCTTGGTGTTTATCGAAACTGCGATCATTTACGCATTGATAGTCGCGATCTTGGTCGTATTCGTACTATAAGGAGTAGTGAATATGCCGCTGAACATTGACTGGCGACAGATACTTTTACATCTGTTCAATTTTTGCATATTGGCAATAGCGCTGTATTTTTTGCTGTACAAACCGGTGAAAAATTTCATGGCGAAGCGCAGCGCCCGGTATGAGGAAGAGGCCGCCGAATCCGCAAAATTAAAAGCCGAAGCCGAGGAATTGAAAAAACAATACTCCGACAAGCTGACGAACGCGGACGCCGAGATCGAAGCCAAACGCTCCGAAGCCTTGCACGAGTTGCACGACTATCGCGAGAAGTTGGTTTCGGAAGCCGAACAGGAAGCCGGCGAAATAGTCGAAAAAGCCAAAAAAGACGCCTCCAGAGAGCGTAAAAAGATCATTGACGGCGCCGGCAAAGAGATTGCCGACATGGTCGGAGCAGCTGCGGAAAAAGTCGTATTGGGCTCGACTGCCGACGCTTACGACGCTTTCCTGAACGCCGCCGAAAAATCCATAGAAAAAGAAGAAAATGAAATCAAATAACTCCGGCAACGAAATTCGCGCATATATCTATTCGGACGTTCCGCCTACCGCCGAACAGACGGCGCGTTTTTCCGCGTTTATCGCGGGAAAATACGGGCTTGAGCTGACTCCGGAATGGATACAAAGCGATCAATACAAAGGCGGCTTCTGCCTGTCGGTCGGGCAGGACGTTTACGATTGGTCGGAGCGCGGCAGATTAAAACAGCTTAAACGCAAATTAAAAAACGCAGCCTTGACCGGCGAAGTAATTCCCTTGATCAGAAAGGCGGTAGAGGAGTTTTCTCCCGAAATCATAGCGGACGAACACGGTCAAGTCCTGGAAGTCGGCGACGGCATAGCCGTTTGCTCGGGCATGAGCGGCGCCGCTTACGGCGAGATCATCGTATTCCAATCCGGTGTGCGCGGCATGGTGCAAGACCTTAGGGAAGACAGCGTCGGCTGTATCGTCTTCGGCGATCTGGAAACGGTTTCCGCAGGCGACATAGTATACCGTACCGGCCGCACGGCGGGTATCCCGGTAGGCGAAGGCTTTTTGGGCAGAGTCGTGGACGCGTTGGGCTCCCCTATCGACGGCGGTCCTCCGATCACGCCCGAAGGGTATCGGCAAATCGAAGCTCCCGCACCCGGTATCGTAGACCGTCAACCCGTCAACAAGCCCATGGAAACGGGATTGTTGGTCGTCGATTCCATGTTCCCTATCGGCAGAGGTCAGAGGGAATTGATCATCGGCGACAGACAAACGGGTAAAACCGCCCTTGCGATCGACACGCTGATAAACCAAAAAGGCAAGGACGTCGTCTGCATTTACGTGGCGATCGGACAAAAAACCAGTTCGGTTGCAAGACTGTACGAAACTTTAAAGCAAAAAGGCGCCGCCGATTATACCATAATTGTTTCGGCTTCGGCAGGCGAACCTGCTTCCATACAATATATAGCTCCCTATGCGGGCGCCGCCTTGGGCGAATACTTCATGTACTCCGGACGCGACGTTTTAATAATCTACGACGACTTGTCAAAACACGCCGTTGCGTACAGAACGTTAAGCCTGTTGTTGGAGCGCGCTCCCGGCAGAGAAGCTTATCCCGGCGACGTATTCTATCTGCACTCCCGTTTGTTAGAGCGCGCGGCGCGCCTTTCCGACGAATTGGGCGGCGGCAGTATGACCGCCCTGCCTATAGTCGAAACGCAAGCCGGCGACGTATCGGCGTATATACCCACGAACATTATTTCGATTACCGACGGACAGCTGTTCCTGGAATCGGAGCTGTTCTTCGAAGGTCAACGCCCCGCGGTAAACGTCGGATTGTCCGTTTCCAGAGTGGGCGGAGCGGCGCAGACCAAAGCGTTGAAAAAGGCTTCCGGCGCGTTGAGATTGGATCTTGCGCAATACCGCGAAATGGAAGTGTTCTCTCAATTTTCTTCCGACCTGGACGAAGCCACGAAAAAGCGTTTGCAATACGGCCAGGGACTGATGCGCTTAATGCGCCAACCGCAATATTCTCCATACACTCAGGCGGAGGAAACGGCGCTGTTGGTAGCCGCCCTGAACAAGGTCATGCAGGACGTTCCCGCCAATAAGATAAACACTTTCGCAAAGGGCATGCTGACATATCTAAAGCAGCATATTCCTGACGTAATGGACACGATCCAGGCGTCCAAAACTTTAACTTCGGACGACCAAAGCGCGATTATCCACGCCGCAAAGGAATACTTGAAGGAGTTTAACGGATGAGCTCCGCAAAGGAAATCCGCGACCGTATAAACGGCATCGGCGAAACGAAAAAAATCACGACCGCGATGTATTTGATAGCTTCCACAAAGATGCGTCGCGTTCGTGCGGGCTTGGAACGGACGCGCCCCTATTTCGACGCTTTGCAACAGGAAGTCCGCAGAATGTTCCGTGCGGCGGAAAGCGTCGACAGCAAATTCTTCTTTGCGGACGAAAACGTCGTTCCCACGCCCGTCGGCGCCATGATCATTACCGCCGACAAGGGACTTGCCGGCGGATATAACGTCAACGTAATAAAGGCGGCGGAAAAGCTGTTGCGACGCTTCCCCGATTCCAAACTGTACGTGGTAGGCGAACACGGCAAACACTACTTCAGTCAGCACGGTATCGCCATCGAGGAGGATTTCAATTATTCGGCTGACGATCCTACCGTGCATATGGCTCGCGCCATTTGTTCCAGATTACTTTCCGATCTGCACTCGGGAAAGATAAAAAGTCTGTATTTGGTATATACCGACATTCGCGGAACGGGTGAAACGGTCAAAACGCGCCGTTTGGTCCCCTTTCACCGTTCGGCTTTGAAAGAGGACGAAGATCCGGAAGCACCCTCCGCCGACTTCGAATACATGCCTTCGATCGGCGCAATATTGGAAAACGTAGTACTCAGCTATCTGACGGGTTTTATATATTCGGCATTGGTGGATTCCTACTGTTCGGAGCTGACCGCCAGAATGGAAGCCATGAACGCCGCAAACGACAACGCGGACGAAATGTTGGCGGAGTTAAAGTTGAATTATCAGCGCGCAAGGCAGGGATCGATCACTTCGGAAATTACCGAGATCAGCTCCGGCGCCAAGCATAAAAGGAGTTCAAAATGAATTCAGGAAAGATAATTAAGATTTCGGGACCGGTCATAGACGTCGAATTCAAAGACGGCAAACTGCCGCGCATAATGGAAGCGTTGGAAGTCATGACCGACGCCGGCAAAAAGATAATGGAAGTTCAACAGCACGTTTCCGGCACCGTGGTGAGGGCGGTCATTCTGTCCGAATCCGACGGCATGACCAGAGGCATGCCGGTAACCGCTACCGGGAAAAACATCGAAGTTCCCGTCGGCACAGCAACGCTTGGCAGACTGTTCAACATCCTTGGCGAAACTATAGACAGAAAGGGCGACCTGCCCGAAGGCACCGAAAAAAGGAGTATTCACAGAAAAGCTCCGTCTTTCAGCGAACAGACTCCCATAGTATCGGTTTTGGAAACCGGAATCAAAGTTATCGATTTGTTAGAGCCCTATCCGCGCGGCGGAAAGATCGGCTTGTTCGGCGGTGCGGGCGTAGGTAAAACCGTGCTGATACAGGAACTGATCCACAACGTCGCCACCAAACACGGCGGCTATTCCGTATTCACCGGAGTAGGCGAACGTAGCCGTGAGGGTAACGATCTTTGGACAGAAATGAACGAATCGGGCGTTGCCGAAAAAACCGCGTTGGTATTCGGTCAGATGAACGAATCGCCCGGAGTCAGAATGCGCGTAGCGTTATCGGGCTTGACCATGGCGGAATATTTCCGTGACGACATGGGAAAGGACGTTTTGTTGTTCATAGACAACATCTTCCGTTTCGTTCAGGCAGGCAGCGAAGTTTCGACGCTGCTAGGCAGAATGCCTTCCGCGGTCGGTTATCAGCCTACTCTTGCAAACGAAATGGGCGAATTGCAAGAGCGTATCACCTCGACTTCGCACGGTTCGGTAACTTCGGTTCAGGCCGTTTACGTTCCTGCGGACGATTTGACCGATCCTGCGCCCGCGACCACGTTTACGCACCTGGACGCCACCACCGTCCTCAGCCGTAAACTTGCGGAGCAAGGCTTGTATCCCGCGGTAGACCCGTTGGAATCCTCGTCGCGTATACTTTCCGAAGAAATAGTCGGTGCCGAACATTATTCCGTCGCCATGCAAGTCGAAGCAATCTTGCAAAAATACAAGGAATTGCAGGACATCATAGCCATATTGGGTATGGAAGAATTGGGCGAAGAAGATAAATTGACCGTTACCCGCGCCAGGAAGATACAGCGTTTCCTGTCGCAACCGACTTTCGTTGCGGAAAAGTTTACCGGTATCCCCGGCGTATACGTCCCCCTGTCCGAAACCGTCCGCGGCTTCAAAGCCATAGTTTCAGGTGAAATGGACGATTATCCGGAGGAAGCTTTCTACAATACCGGAACTATAGACGACGTTATTAAAAAAGCGGAGGCGTTAAATGCCTGATTCGTTCCGCCTGTCGATACTTGCGGCAGACAAAGCCTTTTACAACGGTGAAAGCCTTTCGTTGGTAATACCCACCACCGAAGGCAGCTACGGCGTTATGGCGCATCACATGAACATGATCGCAGCCATCGTTCCCGGCATATTAAAAGCGACTCTGTGGGACGGAAAAGAACGCTCCGAAGTGAGGTTGGCAGTCACGGAAGGCATCGTAAAAGTCGAAAACAACTCGGTTTTGGTGCTGGTGGATTCACTGGAGCGCCCGGAAGAAATAGAGCTGGTCCGCGCCGAACGCGAATTACAGGCGGCGAAAGCGGCGTTACAAAAAAAGAGTAGCGTTCTGGAACATTCTCTTGCGGCTGCAAAACTTGCGCGGGCTTTGAACAGGATCCGCGCCAAAGAATTTATCGACAAACAACAGCTTTAAAAGTTTTAAAGTTTTAAATTGGATCGTTAAAAAACGCGCCGAAGCGCGTTTTTTTCGTTTTTGACCGTCGTTTAACTTCGCCGACCGCAACACAACCTGCTTCTCCGAACGAGAAGTTCCTGTCGTTTGACGTCGTTAGAAATATCCGTTAAGGCTATTTTATTTGCCGCTAAATTCTTTGTCGGAAACCATTACGGCATCGGGCGCCCAGCGTTGCACGCTTTGAATACCCGCTTTGCAGGAGTCCTTGGAAGCGTAACCTTCCTCCGAAATGCACAAAAGGTTACCGTTATTGGCATACAGGCGATAGCGGAATTTGCCCTGCTTATCCTTATACACTTCGTATTTGGGATATTTCAGCACGGGACCCGGCTTTACCAAAGACAGATCCTCGATAGCCTCGATCGTGCAGAACCTTCTGACGGAATCGATACCCGCCTTGCACGATTTCAAATCGGCATACGCGCCTTCGCATACGGCTACGGTTTCTTTGTTAGGAGCTTTCAATCTGAAATTAAAATTGCCCTTTGCCGTCTGAGAATAGATGAACCAACCTTTTTTTTCTGCTGCCATACGACCTCCCGGTTTTTTAAACCTTTTATTCTTTAGCTTATATTATATAGTCTTCGAATATCGCGCGCTTTACGGCGTTTTCGGTGGATACCGCCGCCCATTTTTCGGCGATTTCTTCGTAAGAATCGTTGACTACGTCGGCTTTTTCGGCGTTGGGAAGATTATACGCACCCCAACTGCTGTTGCCGGTCACTTTATACGTCCAAATCGCATAAGAGATATTTGCTTCGGTGTACGCCCGCAGCGTGTATTCCCACACGGGCTTTAGGTTAAAGCAGGTAAATTCTCCCACGAATTTAGGCACTTCGTATTCCAAAGCCGCATAGGAAGCCAGCTTCGTATCCACGAACTCTATATGGTTTTCGACGTCGTAGTCATGTCCCCAATTATAGTTATGGTAGGAATAACATACGTTTTCCCAGCCGTAGTCCGCCGGATCCGGCAGGTTTTTCGCCTCCCATACCGATTCGATTATTATCATAGTGTCCGGATCGACGGCACGAACGGCTTTGTACAATTCGTCGTAAAACGGGAATTGTTCGATAGCGTTCGTGATTCCGGTGACTCCCGAAGGCTCGTTCAACAGGTCGTAACCGGCTATGATATCCCTGTTTTTGTACCTTGCGGCAACGGTTTCCCACAGCGCAACCGTCTTTTCCTTGTTTTCTTCGTTGACAAACAGGTTGGCGCCCGACATGTCGCCCGAATGTTCTTTTGCGTTTTGCGATCCGTACGCTCCGTGCAGATCCAATATCAAATATATATCCCTCTTGTCACATTGATCGACGAACCAATCCATTCTATCGAATTCAGTCAGCTCGCCGCTTTCGTTTTCCAGGTTAAAATAAGCAAACGGCAACCTGATCGCGTTGAACCCCAGATCCGAAACGTTATCGAAATCGCTTTCGGTAAAGAAATTGGATTCGTAGATTTCTATCAGCTCTGCCGCGCCATCATAGCCGAAACGTTCCCTTAACGTCGCAAGCATCGTCAGATGATCGGGTATCCCTACTCCGTATTCTGCGCTGATATCGGTGGGACACATCCAACCTTCCTGTACAAACAGTCCGCCGATATTTATGGCTTTTAACAGTACTTCGTTACCCCGTTCGTCGACTATTACGTTGCCGAGAGCGCTAAGCTTTCTGTAATCTTCCGGGGGCGTTTCCTCGTCCGCAGGCAAGCCTTTGACTACGCCGAACGCTATGACGGCTATTGCCGCAACAGTCATCAATACAGCTATCGTTATCCTGATTCTGCCGGCTTTCATAGTTCCTCCCGTGATTACGGAACCGTTCGGAGAACCTTTATCTCTCCGCTCCGTACCGCTTACATTGTATCACGGATTCGAAGCGCTGTAAAGAGCGGTCGCGACGGGAGTGTAAAAATCGCTTTACTATAAAAGCGACTATAGGATATAATCGAAGTATCGGTACAATATCAAATTTGAACGATATTGTAGAAAAAAGGATAAAAATGAGCGGATTAGATATATTTTATACACTTTTAAGCGCGTTGGCAGGTCTGGGCGTATTTATATTCGGAATGAAGCTGATGGGCGACAGCCTGGAATCCGTTTCCGGAAACACCATTAAAAATATGTTTTCCAAAATCGATAACAACCCTCTGTTGGGAATCGGTATAGGTTTGGGAACGACCGCGGTAATTCAAAGTTCTTCGGCTGTCACGGTAATGTTGGTAGGTTTCGTCAACGCCAATCTGATGACTTTGTATCAGGCGACCGCCGTCATCTTCGGCACGAACATAGGAACTACCGTGACCGCACAGCTGGTTGCCTGGGGTTACGGCGGAATAGCCTCTTTCGATCTGACCGCAATTTTCGCATCATGCGCGGGCATCGGCGCTTTTATGGTGCTGTTTATTAAAAAGAACGACCTTGCAAAACAGATCGGAACGATAATCTGCGGCTTGGGTATGATATTCGTCGGCTTGTCCGTAATGGGCGACGGCATGAGCGCCTTCGGGGAAAACCCGGACATAGTCGGCGTTTTCGGAAAAGTAACTAATCCCCTGCTGTTACTGCTGTTGGGTACGGCGGTCACGGCGGTTATACAAAGTTCATCGGCTATGAGCGGATTGGTGATAACGATGAGCGCGGCGGGGGTCCTGACTTTCCCGCAAGCCATGTATATAGTGGTGGGCAGCAATATCGGAACGTGCGTTACGGCGCTGCTCAGCTCGATCGGCACGGGTACGAACGCACGTCGTACCGCCGTAGTGCACTTGTTGTTTAACGTAATCGGCGTTATAGTATTTATGCTGACCGATCTTTTTGCCCATTACGACCGCCTGTTGATGAGTTGGTTCGACACGCCGCAAGTGCAAATCGCCATGGTGCATACTTTGTTCAACGTAGCTACCGTTATCATACTCTTGCCGTTTATGAAACCTTTGGTAAAGCTGGTGACATTGATCGTTCCCGAAAAGAAATCGTCCAAAAAAACTTCCGTACTCAGCTTCTTGAACGATCAAATACTGTCGGCGCCGCCTCTGGCGGTAGCTAACTTGAAAAAGGAGATCCTTTCGATGTTGGATCTTGCCAAAGAAAATTTCATGGCGGCTTTGGAAGAAGCGACTTCTCTGTCGTTTTCCGACAGCAAAAAAATAGCCGAACGCGAAAAGCGGATCAACGATCTGAACAAAGAGATCACGGCGTTTATGATAAAGCTGTCGAACGAGGAACTTTCGGCAACCGACAAAAAATATATAGCCGCGGCTTTTCACAGCGTATCGGATATAGAAAGGATCGGCGACTATGCCGAAAATATTGCCGAATACGCCGAAAAGCTAAAAGAATACCGTCAATCGTTTTCTCCCGAAGGTCTTTTAGAAATCGATTCTTTGCGGCAGACTTTGGAAAATATGTTCTCACTTACCGCAAAAATATACGAACGTAACGACGCTTCGCTGATACCCGAACTGTATACCCACGAACAAAACGCCGACGATTTGAAAAAGCTAATGGGCGAAAACCACATAGAAAGATTGCATAAAGGAGTCTGCTCGCCCGAAGTCGGATCGTTGTACCTCAGCCTGGCAAGCGACTGCGAAAGAATAGCCGACCACCTGACCAACGTCGCTAATACCGTGAAATTCAACGCCTGACGATAAACGCCTTGCCGCGCTTATCGATAACATTGATTTGTTCTTAAATTTGTCGTTCGGGCTACATATTCCCCTGTTTAGGCGACCTAAACCAAATAAATATGTTTAATTAATATTTTGACACAAAGTATAAAGCGGTATGCGGTGAAAAGGTGTTACACCGCATACCGCTTCTTTTTTAGATAAATATATAACCGTTGACGTCGCATTAAATTTCCTGCGGCGCGCCGCAGGAAACAAAGAAAGAAAGAAAACGCTCATAGTAATGAGTGAAAGGCTTCGGAGGATCGTGTCTATGAACTGCAACAGGCGTAACGGTTTATTTTTTAATTGCTTTCCACCGTGTATCGGTCCGTGTCCGCCGCAGCCTTCCCCTCCGGACAATCTTACGGGTCCGACAGGACCTACAGGTGCTACAGGTGCTCCGTACGATCCGTTATCGGCGTTGGAAGCGTCCAACAGCAACGCTACTGTCAGCGATCAAAGGTAAGTAAACCGATTTATAAATCTTTGACAGTAACTGACCGAGTCGCCATTAATCACAAAGTAACGAGGGCAATATCGTTTACTTAACCGTAAATAACCGCAGTCCCAACCTATCCGAATAAGAAAAACCGAATATCCGATTGCCATTTATTCTCCCCCTTTCAATGCGGATTGGTAGCGAGAAATTGACGTTTTTGCCTGATTTCAAGTGTAGGAGCGTAGGGCTACGATTCCGTGCCGAGCGACGCTCACGCAGGAAGCAGACGAAAACG
>DVNF01000172.1 GCA_018714575.1 Candidatus Stercoripulliclostridium merdigallinarum | reverse complement strand
ACATAATGCCGCCGTGAGTCCAAACGGCGTTCATATTCCCTACCGCGATCCCTTCGTCCACCAGCCTGCCCATTTCCATGGGTATCAAGACTTCCATAACGACTTCGACTATTACGAACAGCGGCGCCAGCACGGACGGCAAAACGTAACCTTTGGCGTTTAACGCCAACAATTTTAAGTCTATATCCGTTAGTTTGGCTCTTTCAAATTTCTTTTTCATACGGATCAAACGGAACGCGTCTTATTCGAAAGTACGCCGTTTAAAAATTGCTCCGCCGCTTCTATCGTCTTAGAACTGCCCTTTTTGAACGGATACAGGTGCGTGCAATGTCCGTCCCCTTTTTCTGCGGCTACGTATTCGCTGTGCGGCACGGAAAATTCGTCCAATTTTTTTACCATATCCTTATGTTGACTGCCTGCGAACATATCGTTTGCCGCAGCCATCATTCCTACCGGGCACCAATCCGAATTGACGTTCAAGGTAATATCGATAGCTTTCGGAGGTAACTTCGCCGCGTTTTCGGCATTTCCGAACAAACAATCGCCTATATCCTCGCTGATCCCCATAGGTGTGGGATGTTCCGTGCATTTGATAAGATTAAACGGAGCGCAGAAAGTCAGCAAAGCAATCGGCTTTCTAGACGGCGTTTCGTCCAAACCCAGCTCCAGCCTGTAATCGTCGGAAAAAGCCGCCGCGACCGCCATCGCCGCCCAATATCCTCCTGCCGAATCCCCCGTAATAATAACTCTTTCAAGGTCCAAAGGATAGCGTTCGTCGAACAATTCCAATGCGTTCCAAGCCATTATCACGTCGTTTCCGCCCGTCGGAAAAGCGCCTTTTGGCGCCAAAGTGTAATCGACGTTGACTACGAAATAGCCTTTCGAGGCAAACAGCTTAGCAATACCGGAGCGGTATTTCTTACCGCCGCACACAAAACCGCCTCCGTGTACGTTCAGTAATACCGGAAGCTTTCCGTCGGGCGCGGCTTCTGCCGCTTTCGTCGAATAATAAAAATCCATACGGCGGAACTTTCCCGTCCCGTAAGGAATATTCTTTACGCTACGGATCCCGTCGTATCTAATGTAATTCCTCAGCGGATGGTTGACGATGTCGCTGATTTTAAATACAACTCGTGATATATGCATAGTTATATTATAAAGTATAATTTTATATAGTCAATCCCGGCACAAGGTTTTCAGTCCGTATTTTACAAATTCGCAAAAATTTATTTAAAAAGTAGCCACTGAATATTACACGCAGTAATATTACCTTCATCTCCCTACGCATTCATCGCAGTTTCAGCCGCTCGAAAGCGTAATTTTCGGACAGAGCCGTTTCTATGTTTACACCGGAGCCCAAAGCCAACATGACTTTTGCAACGCAGTTTTCAAAGGAAGTGTCGTAATTGACTATGGCTTTTTTATAGATATTTACGCTGCTGCCGTAAGGAGCGGCGTCTGACGGGAAGGAAGCCAATACCACGACAGCGCCTTTTTCATAGGCGCGATCGATAAAGTCCGCAACGCCGTACTTTCCTTTTGCGCCCGAACATGTGCCGCTGTGGAACAATTTGACGATATAGACCGCAGGCACTTTGTCGCCCGCGGCATAGTAACCGAAATCCAGCGCGGTATGCGGCGTTATCGTTACGACGTCGGACGACAACGTCGTCAGACCTGACGGTTTTTTGTGTTCGCTTAGCTCCTTTTCAGTCACGTTTCCCGGCGCGCGGTTCACGATAAACCTGCCCCCTTCGAAACTGCCGAAATGCAAGCCTCCGATACTATGCACCCTGCCGGTAAGTTGTTCGGATTCCGTCAGCCTTGACCCCAAATGTATGCGCATCGGTTCGCGATAGTTCTGATACGCGACAAATACACCGGGTATCCCCAAAGCGATAAAATCCGCGGCGGCTTTGAAATTGGCTACGCCGTTGCCTCCCTCCGAAACGGGTTTGTCGGCAGAAACCAACACAAGCGGCAGATCTATATCAGCAAATATCAACGACAAAGCGTTCGCTGAAAAGGTCAGTGTGTCGGTACCGTGAGTCAAAATTATTCCCGAAACATCGTCGTCATCTTTGATTATCGATACGCATTCGGCGATCTTTCCGAATTCGTAAGGAGTCATGTTTTCGCTTAGAACGTCGATAGGTCTATAGACCGAAAACGAAACGTCTCGCAAATCGGAATACCTGTTGCGGCAAACCGTCAGCAACAGCTCAGGCGCGTCGGGATCCAGATCGATAACGCCGTCCGCAGTCCGCGAACCTATCGTTCCCCCGGTAAAAATGACGGCAATTCTTTTTTCGTCTTTCACGTTTCATACCTCTTCGGGTTCGGATAATTTGATATTAGTCGATATTATTTTAGCATATTATGCGCGCACATTCAAGGTAAGTATTTTGTCGTAAAAAATACCCGTGCCGACGGGCACGGGCGAAAAAAACGGAAATAAATTTAATGGGATCGTTACCGATACGGGATCACAGCTGTTTATAAGCGCCCAGGAAAACGAATTTTACGCACTCGTTTTCAAGCTCCGACAACAGGTTTTTGACTTCCGGACGGTCGACTCTGCCTTCGAAATCGAAATAGAACGCGAACTCGAAATCGGTGTTTCCCATAGGACGGCTCTCCAATTTAGTCAGGTTCAAGCCCAAAGTCGAAAACTTATTTAAAATGCGGTTCAGGCTACCCGTTTCGTTGGGAAGGTTTACCATAATCGAGATTTTATCGGAATCTTCGTACAGGTGCATGTCCTTTGAAATGGCTATGAAACGCGTATAGTTCAAGTCGTTATCCTGAACGTTTTGTTTTAAAATCTTCAGTCCGTAGATTCCTGCGCAGGATTCGGAAGCTATGCAGGCAACCCCCCGAGCTGCGGCTTCTTTTACCATG
>DVNF01000171.1 GCA_018714575.1 Candidatus Stercoripulliclostridium merdigallinarum | reverse complement strand
CGTCGGCAACGACTCGCCGTTTTTTCCCGCCGCGATACAGACGCCGTAACTATCGGTCAATTTCCCTCTTCCCAAGTGAATATTGTATCCATAGCTACCTATTGAAAGATTTTTCGGCACGATATCCGGGCGAGCGTCGATGCCGGAAAACGAAGAGATCCTATAGGTCAACCTTTTTAACGACGGAAATTTTTCGTTTCTAAAGCTACCGAAATATTTCATAGCAATCTCCTGGGCGGAAGGTTGAAAACCCTGCCGCGCTTAGTCAGATTATTGACTGCGGTTTCAAATCTGTTACGGAAAAATACCGCTTCGTCCAACAGCGAACTCCTGTAAAAATACTCTGCCGCCGCCCCTACCGCAAGGACGTATTCGGTAAATTGCGGGGGCAGTATCAGCCGGTCCGAATTCACCGCAGGTACCGTATAATACAAGTATTCTATCTCGGCTTCGCCATCGTAATTATCCGTTTGGACGTATTCGGGATATTCGTTGAACTTCAGCCTGCCGACATAAGTTTTTATTGCCAGGATCTCTCGGACGCGGTAAGAAAGATCCTCGTAAAACAGCTTGCCGCCGCTGATATTTACTTTCTCTTTCGTCCTTAGCGGTACGAATTCCGTGATCAATTCGGTATACACGGTAACCACCGAATCGCGGATTTTATTATAAATTTGCGTCGGCATGTTCAGCGCAGATTCCTCTACGCCTATTATTGCCGCCGTTCTTTCGATGATATCTTGCAGGGTCATTTATCCTCCTTTTTATCGGGTGCCTTTCGGCACCCGATAACTTAAAACTGCCGTTTCGGAACGGTTATTCTTATACGCCTGCTCCGGGTTCCGTACTCTCTTCGGTTTCGGTCACGGGATCGGTGATACCGTACAGCCTGGCTTGGGCGCGCGGAGATACCGCCACGAAGTTAGCGTACTTCACCAACGTCGCGGTGTATACGGCTTTTCTGTCCAATTGACTCAGGATCGAGCCGTTTTCGCCTTCCAGCCACTCCCAATCGTTCAGTTCCACCAACTTTAACGTCGGCGTATTCAGGAAGTACATTTCACCGTCGGGGGCAAAGCGTTCGCCTACCACGGGGATACCGTTGAACGACAAAGTCTTAAAACCGCCGTCAAGGTTTAAATAGTCGATGTTGCGGCGGTTCAATTCCAATTGCTTCAGATACTGACGTCTGGTCTTGGGCGAGCAGACTATCATATCGGGGTCGGAACCGGCGCGCAAGGAAGAAATGTCGAAAAATTCCTGCATTGCGTCCACGGTCAAGACGTCGCCAAGGCTTTTTGCCGTAGGCTTTATGCCGGGGTTTGCCGCCTTACCTATCCCGAAATATGCGTTATCCGAACTGAACAGATACGGAATGCCGTTTACTTCGCTTCCTTTAGATTTTTGAACGTAAATTTGGTCGCCGGAAGTCAGCGTAACCGACGCCAGTTCTTCATACTTAGCTATGAATTTATTATTTACATGATCCACGTCGTAGACTCTGATACCGCTAACCAGTATCGATCCGGAACGGTAGATGTCAATTTTCATACCGCCTGCCATCATTCTGGCGTCGTCGACGGTTACTTCGGGCATGCTGCCGCTCTTAAACGCGGTTACGGTAGCCAGCAGACCTTTGCCGTCCATCCACAACATTCTGTTCAAATTGAACCTTGCCGAACGCACCATGGCGCGGATCTCGTTATTCAGAATACCGACTATGCCCGAAGCGTTGTCGCGCGAAGCGCGTATGGCTTTATCGGTAATGTCGATGACTCCGTAAATGTTTTTCAGCGGCACGCTGAAAGCCGCTCTCATACATTCGCCCGCGTCGGGAAGCTCTCCCGCTTCTTCGGTGGTTCCCAAACCGCCGCACAATCCGAACATGGTGGGAACGACGGCTTCCTTGCCTCTGATTTCGGCGGCAGTCTTTTCGATCGCCTGATACAAGGGGCTGACGCCGGTATTCAACGAAGTGCATATGGCGTCCAAATAGTACGATTTCAATACTGAATCAATGGATTCAACTGATAACATAGTTAATCTCCTTTCAATTTTTTCAAGTGTTCTACGGCAAGTTTACCTGCCTGAACCAAGTCCCGGGGTTTTCCGGATAATCCTGCGGGAGATAGCGCCGGGATCACGGGGATCTTTGGTAACTCCGACATGTTTTTTTGTGTTTTGGTTTGACTTTTACCGATCTCGGTAGCGACGGGTTCCATAGTTTCACCGTTCCCGATATTAGCGGATTCGGAAGAGTTTTCGGCAGTCGATACGGCTTTACCGTTATAAATTTCGTTATAACTGCGACTTGCCAGCACGTTCAGCAGCGCCTTTTCCAGGCAATCTTCGTCCGAGATCAAATGCTCGTTTGCCTTTAAATATTCGCCGATCTCGCGCCCTAACGCGCCTGACACCGGGTACTTTTCGTGCAGCCTGTTCAACTTCCTTTCCCATTCCTCGCCCTGCAAGTCCTGCGAAAGCTTTCCTTCCAGTTCCTTCAGTCGTTGCGAACGTCTGGTAAATTCCTGTTCCAACGAATTATAGGCTTTTAAGAGCTCCTCGCCGGACGAAAACTTTCCGAAAGAGTCCGTTTTTACCTTGTCGCCGGGGTTCGTTTCCGCGGCGGGATTTATTGCGGATTGTTCTGTTACTGAGTTTTCCATGTTTCTTCCTCCCGTTTTTATTGAATTTTAGCCATCTCTGCCGCTTGTTGGGACAGCGACAGCAAGATCTTATGTCTTCTGACGTGCTTTTCTATCGCCGCCAGGGTTTCAGCGGTCACGTCGGCGCCTGCCGCATAAGCAGAATGTTCGGATATATGCAAGTCGTGTGCGTCCAATTCCGAAGGTTCTACGGCTTTGCCGGCAGCCATTTCGGCGTTTTCGCGCTCTGCTTTTTTCAAATGGACCTCCTCCGAATTTTTAGCGGCTTCCCAATTCCCGAAGCCCAGCATTTCGACAATTTTTGCTCGATTTCGGTTGGAAATCATTCCGTTTTCGTCGCTTAGTAATCCGTAACGCATCAGCTCCAACACCATGTTTTTGCGCGTTGCGGGCGATTCCACCATTTCGGAATCGGTTTCCTGTACGACGTCGTCGCCGCCCAATTCCGACCCGATAAAGGCTACGGCCTCGACTGCTCCCGAGTCGCCTGAAATCACTACCAAGCGCTTTTTGTCGGCAAACTGTTTATACAAGCGCAGGATATGCCTGGAAACTTCTTTTACCGCTGCTCTGATCGATTCGGTAGTTACGGTCATTCTGGCATTTTCCTGTTCCAGCAACAAGCTCAGCGCGTAGCCGGACATACTGGTCAGACCCGTTCCCGAAATGTTCAGAATATTGGATACGCCGGAAATGCGTCTGAATTCCTCTAACAATCTGTCCTCTTCGTCCCTGAATTCAGCCGGTACCGAACCGGGGTTCATGGGTACGGGCGGTTGCGAGCCTTGACGGTACACGACGACTCTGCCGGGATAAAAGCCTTCCTCTTCCAACGATTCGACGTCCACGGCTCCGTCTTCTACGGCGTAAACGCCGCCTGAAAGCCGCGCCATAAATTCGTGTTTTCGGTTTTTAACGGCGTTATAAGCGCGCTGGACGGGTATCAAGCGTTCTATCAGACTGGTGCCGAAAAAGCTGCCGGGAGAATTCAACGCACACTGCCTGATAAACGGGAATCCGCGTTTGTCGCCTGCGGCGTTGATATACGGTAATTCGCCGTCGTACACCAATTTATCCCCTGCGACGATCGTCAACCTGCCGTTGGGTTCGTCCTTTGACGGAGCCGAATACCTTTCCAAAACAAGCGCGTAACCCGAACGGTTTTCGTCCTTGGCTACTTTGACGGGATCGCCTTCCAGTCCGTAAACGTCCACGTCTTCGGGTTCGACCTCTACTCCCCACAGTTCGTATATTGCCTCTACGGGGTAGATCTTGGCGTGGATAATACTCCTCAGCGCCGACACGGAAGGCGCTTCCAAATCGTCAGGGTATATCTCCTGCGGCGGGCAAACCGCGATCTTTACGCCTGCGGCGTCGTCCCAAACGACTTTGTAAAAAGCCGTTCCCGTCAACTCCGCCCAATAGTTGGCTTCGCCCGACAGAGTGGTAAAGTTGTTGTCCGTCAACGTAGCGTCGATAATCTTTGCCGAAAGCTTTGCCGCGTTCACATCCTTTTCGTCGGCTCCTGCCGGACGCACGTTTACCGCACAGTTTACGCGTGCGAATTTAGCCAACCTGGTTTCGATTATCGGCGCTATATGGTTATAGACTTCCTTTTCCCTTCTTTCGTCCACCACGTCTCCGCCGGGATCCAGGAATACGTTTTGTTTCCCTGACATGAATTTGATATTCAGTTTCCATTTCGATTCCTGCGACCGCCTCCTGTTTCTGCGCTCCTCGAAATCCGAACGCACCTCGTTTACCAAATCTTTTGCTTCCATGCTGCCTCCTCTAGTTTTTTGTAGCACGCCTTAGGCGTAGCAATCTTTCTTTGTACAGCGCCGTCTTTGCCGGTTCTTTTTTAGGCGGCTTGTTTTCGGGACGGGAAGTTACGAAATATCGCAATTCGTCCATCGCATGGTCGTTCCTTTTTACCGGAGCGTCCCCGTTTCCCCACCAATATCCTTTCAGTTCCTTTATCATCATCGGACAGTTTGAAAAGATATAAATTGCCGGCGGTCTTTCGGCGAACAGACGTCTGACTCTGCTGATTCCCGAAAACAGATCCTTGTTCACGTTGGGATTAACGGCAATGCCGTTTTCATAGAAAAGTTCCGAAACCGACTTTGTCGCAGCCAAAGTGCGCTGATTCGCCGCAGAATCTATCAGGGCTTCCAATCTGCCGTCCGGGCGGCGAAACCACCCGAGTTTATCCGCAAGCGCGTTAATCTTTTCGGCGTGAGCAACGACGTCCAAGCCTGCTTCGTAGTGTTCGCCTACCACATAGATCGTTCCGTCATAGTCGCAACAATAGAAATGACAGGACAGCGGATTTTTTAAACCCGGGTCTATCGAGATATTGCATTGCCATTCCTTTGGAATATCGAAAGGTTCTATAACGTGTACCGAAACGTCGAATTCGGGATACACAAGTCCCGATTCCGCGCGGAACCTGCCGTACCTTCTGGATTCCAATTCTTCCGCCGACAGCGCGGACGTCAGCCTGTTTACTTCCTCCGGCATCAAAAAAGGATTGTCCGCCCACTCCATTTGCTCCGTCCAAATTTCGGGGTCGGAACCGGAGTTCAGATATATCTCGTCATATACCCAGGTCAGCCCTTTTAACGGAGTCATCGTGCCGAAAATATCCCCCGATTTATCCAACACGCGCATCCTGCATTCGTCATAAATTTCCTTCGGCGGTTCCTCGTCAAACCACACAAAGTCCAAAGACGCGCCCTGAAAACATTCCCTGCCCTGAGCCGCCGATTTAAAGCCCAATTTTGATATACCGCCAAAGACGTTTTTGATATAAACGGTGTCTATGATCCCGCCCTCGGGAAAATCTTTAGACCCTTCCGCCATGGTCACGCGCTCGATCCAATCGGGATTCAAGTACCTTAACACTTTTGCCTGGGCGACGTCCCTTTGCACTTCCCTGCTGACCGAAACAGCCCAGCCGCTGACGTTTTTTCTGTTCTTACGGTACGGATGACAGCCTCTGCACAGCCAGATTGCTTCGACGGCTCCGCATTCGGTTTTACCGCTGCGGTTGCCGCCGAATACCCAACGGTTCCGCGCGTTTGCTTTATGAAAAGCCAGCTGCTTTAAATGCACTTTTTCGCCGGTATTGTATCCTGCAAGTTTATTCTTTTCCGCCCTGGCGCGCTGTTCCTGCTCTATCTTCAGCAATCTTTTAATAACGTCCCCTTCGGAGTCCCGAATAATATCTTTCCGCGGCATCCTGCAACCCGTCCTTTATATTGTTTTCTTCCGCTCTGCGATAGCTTTCTTCGGCGCGTTCGTTGGCGGATTCGATTTCCCGTAACACGGCTGTCATTCTTTCGATCCTGGTCCTTCGGGCGTCCGCAATCATTCTGACGTCGATGGTGGGATACCTGTAAGTCAGTTGCACGTTTCCGCGGCTGTCGCGCAGCGTGAACTTACCTGTGTTTCTATCGTAATGCAACTCGTATTCCGGGTCGATTTCTTTTAACCTTTCGGCGATATCCAAAGCGTCCCAAGTGATTTTCACGGCTACCTCCCGGCATATTCAGCCCGTATAATTTAAATTCAGCGTATTTTCGCCATTATATAAGGATAAAATTATTGTTATGAAAGCCTTCATAGCGGCTATTTTCATTATGCTGTTCGGCTTAACCGGCACAGCCTATGCCGACGGCACTCCCCACGTAAAAGTCGAGGGCGAAGTATGGTTGACGGATACCGCAGGCGTGCGGCTGTTTTTGCTGCCCGAAGGCTACTACGTTCGCATCAACAACCTGGACGAGTCCTTTTACTACCTGACTTTCAACGGCGTCAGCGGCAAAGTCGATAAAACCACCGTAGTTACGGTGGGTTACCATGCCGAAGCTCCGGGCACGAAAAAGGAAATTGCGATTTCGGACGATTTCGGAGAATTTTCCGCAATCAATTTAAAATCCAAGCCCGATATAACTTCTGAATCGGTTGCCGAAGTTCCGATAGACGGCACGATAGCTTTTATCGGCGAATACCCTGCCGAAGAATTATGGTATTACGTCAGCTACGGCGACGTTTACGGCTATATCCGAGCCGACAGGACTTCGATGCCTACGCCCGATTATCCGGTTTTCGTTCCGGAACCCGAACCCGACGCTCCGGCTTCGACGACTCCCGAAGGCACTTCGGAACCCGAAGGCGAAGAAAGCACGCTGTTGAAAATAGTTTTGATAGCCGCTTTAGTAATACCCGCGATCGCGCTGATAGTATTTTTGTTCAAACGAAACCGCC
>DVNF01000170.1 GCA_018714575.1 Candidatus Stercoripulliclostridium merdigallinarum | reverse complement strand
ATGTCACAGGGGCGGAGGAACGTCACAGGGGCGGAGGAACGTCACAGGTGGCGGAATAGCGTGATTGTAGGCTATTATGTAGATGACGGAGTTTCCGTCATTTTTTTCTGTTTAAATTCCGCAACATTTTCAATAATTCTTCCGGGAACATCGCGTTCAGGTTGTCCTTAGAGGGATTGTCGCGGTAAGTATTATTATAGGTATTACCATAGCCGGAGTCGTTTCGGTAATTGCGTCCGTCCGAATTTCCGGCGGATCCGGCGTTATTGTTTCCGAATGCTGCGGAGAAAGGGTTGTTTTTAAACAAGTTTCCGAAGTTCGTTCCGCCCGAATTGCCTAAGTTTCCGAACGCATTGAACAGGGGATTTACGCCGTTCATGGCGCCGAAAATTTTTAACATATCGGCCATGCCGTTACCGGAGGAACCGGAACCCGAAAAAGTGTTTTGCAATAGCAATAAAGGCAGCAGAGAAGAAATATCCATAACTTACTTTTTCAATTCGCGTATCAATTCGCGCATGCGTTCCGATTGTTCGGGGGAAAGCATAGGGGACACGGTGGTATAAAAATTGTCGATTACTTCGTCGGTCAGTTCTCCGGAGGCTCTGCCCTCCTCCGCCGTTTTAAACAACTCCGCCATCAGGCTTTGTTCGTCCATGGCGGCATATTTTTTTACGGCTTCTTCCGGAGAGATATTGTTACGGCTTTTTTTCTTGATATAATCGTTGATGTTCATTGTCACCTCGCCTTAATATATTCGCCCGGATCGCGGATTGTGAAGAAATTTTAATGGAAAAATTTTACTGTTAAAAAAGTAATAAAAAATAAATTTATAATAGTAAAACACTTACCTATATAGTATAGTCTTATCGAAGCAGGCGAATGCGCTTACGTTCACCGATAATTCACTTGACTTTTATTTACGATTAATTTACAATATATTTACCAAAGTATAGTTGTGAAAAGGGTAATTGAACAGGAGAACAAATGAAGCTTGAAACGGGTATCAGTACTTTAATAAACGACATTGTGAGTTCCGATCAGACGGCGACTTTTTTATTTGCACCGTCCGAATACGACAAAGAAGGTTTTTTACAGGAGTTATCCGGGAAGTTTGAATATATCTACAGGTTCAATGCCGCAGTCGACGATCTAAGACAGCTTTGCGTAACCTTGGCAGGGAAAGTGCTTTGCGATCAACCCGCGCAGCTGATGCGGATAAAGCAGATTTTGTTTTGCGATTCCAAATATAACGGTTCCGACGTCGTAATTCGCGTGGTTTTGGACTATTTGAAGGCGTTGGAAAAAAACGTTTTATTGATTTTTGAAAGATTGGAATTGATTTCCGACGTCAATATTTTTGAAAAGTACGTGTATTTGATTTCAAAGGCGCCCGCAAACGTGCGTATAATATTGTCGTCCGATTGTTATCTGAATATTCCCGTAGTCAAGTTGGAACCCAAATGCCCCGGGATAATCGACAAAGATTCTTTGCCGCCGGCTACGGGCTTTTGTACTCCCGAAATGTATTTGACCGCGATTCCCATAGAGGACGTGGCACTATTAAAATATATAGGCAAATACGGGTCTTTCCCGAAAGGCGTTTTACAGGAAATTTGTCCCGACGCACAGGAACGCCTGGAGGAACTGTGCGGTGCAAACGGCGGTTATCTGACAAAGTGCGTTCATACTTCGGGGACAGAATTTTTCGTGCTGAAGAGCGAACTTGTCGAATATCTGGCTGGTAGGGACAGACAGTTGAACCATCACATGGGCGATTACGTATCCGTTCCCGCGGAACAGAGATTGTTCGATTACCTGCAACAAAACGTATCTTCCTATGACGCTTTATTGTTTGCTTACAGGTGCGGCAATACCGCGATGATCGATCGTGCCGTGCAGAACGCCATAGCTTCCGATACGGAAATAGTCGACGCCATGAATTTCATATCGGCGCATAACGAAATCAGGGTGTCTGCGGAAATAGATAAATATCCTTATGCCGCTTTGATGGGCACGTGCTTCAAAGCCAAACACGACCGTAATTATGACGAAGTCTTGACCGAGGCGGACAAGATAATAGAAGAGTTCAAGAGTAAAGGTCAAACGCGTTCGATAGCTTGCGCGGATTATTTAAAGATATATTGTTATTACAAAAAGGGCGACGAGGAATCCCTAAACAGCTTGTATTGGAACCTAAAGGACCAATTTACGGGGGACGACTTGTTCTATTTCAAGGTATTGCAATATATAGCTTCGGCTTCGATTCGCCACGGAAAGCTTTCGGTTTCAGAGGCGGAAGCCGTCCTGAACGAGCCGGACGGAGATCGGCAGTTTTGGTCGCTGAAGCTGATGGAAAATATAGAGACCTATTATTTCGGAATAGGCAACTACAGAAAATCCATGGAAACGGCGGAACGTATAAAAAAACTGTTTCCGCTGTACGTAGTGCCGTTAAGAATAATAGCCATGAACTATTTTGACGGCGATTTAAAGCGCACGAAAAGTTTGGTGGACGAAGCTCTTAGCTACGCAATAAACAATTCGTTGTTCAACGACATTCACATGCTGTATTCTGTAAAGGCTTTGATGGAAAGCTTTTACGGTAACGAGGAATCCGCGCTGAAGTATTCGGACATGGCGTACAGCAGACTGACCGGCGGCGATTACGGTTTCGAAAGGTACTTTACCGTATACGTCAGGTGTTATTTGAACTGTATTTTTGGCAGAGTGGCATACGCCGAAAAACTGGCCAATTTATACTTGCACGAATCGGAAGCCATGGCGCCGAAGTATCGTTCGATGATGTATCAGATATATTCATATGCGGCTTTGAAAGACGGCAACCGTGCCAGAAGCTATAAAGCGGCGACTCTTGCTATAGACGCCGCCGAAAACCGTTCTTTCGTTTGGTTGTACAGCATGGGACTTGCGGCAAACTGTCTGTTGGCAAAGGGCGGTATCCGTGACGTCGATTCTATCGTCACAAATATTTTAAGGTGCAGCGAAAACTACGGTATGCGTATGGTATTGACCGACACCGCCGTGTTCGGACCGATTTTGTCGGAAGCCGAATCTCATAACATAGAACCCGATATCGTGTCAAAGATAAAGGCGTTGATCGATTCTAAAAACGGAGCAGGCGGCGACCAGGGAATATTGAACGTCACTATGTTGGGCGCGGGGGTCACTTCGATAACTTCGCACGGCAAGGAAATTCAATGGAAAACCAGAAAATCGAAGGAATTGTTCTTGCATTATATCCTGGCAGGGGAAAACGGTATCGATCGTAACGTAATTATCGACTATATGTGGAAAGATTACGTATACGATTCTGCGATAAACAATCTGAAAACCACAAATAATATTATCAGAAAAACTCTGACGCAGTACGGTATAAAGTTCAAGCTTGAATATATCAATTCGACTTACGTATTGCATTTGGAAGATTTGAACTGCGACTATCACAGATTTTTAAAACTCAGCCGCGACTTTTCCGAAACCGAATCTTTGACCGAAAAAGTCAGGATCATGCGAAATATTTTACGGCTGTACAAAGGCGATCTTTGCACGGAATTGGATTATGCCGACTTTAATAACGCCAGGAACGCGGTAAGGCACGAACTGATTTTCGGATTGATAAACGTAATCAGGTTGCTTGCCAGGGAAAACCACAAGACCGACGCTAAGGAGTTTTGGTCGGTGCTGAAAAATATCGACAACACTTCGGCATACGAATCCTTGGCAACCGAAATATTACAAAACGAAGATAACGACTTATGATAGGACTTGCCGGCGATTGGAAAGATTACGAAGTGATTGAAACCGGGGACGGAATGAAATTGGAACGTTTCGGCTCGGTTACTTTGTTGCGCCCCGACCCTCAAATAATTTGGGGGGCACCGTTCGATTTGGAAAAGTATCCCGGCTTGAATGCCGTATATCGCAGGTCGAAGTCGGGCGGCGGCAGCTGGGAGTACCTTAAAAGAGTGCCCGAAGAATTTAATATCGGTTGGCGGGATTTAAAGTTCAGCCTGAAATTAATGGGGTTCAAACATACGGGTATTTTTCCGGAACAGGCTTATAATTGGTCAAAGATGCGGGAACTGATTGCCGCTGCGGCAACGTCCGGCAGAGCCGTAAAGGTACTGAACCTGTTCGCATATACGGGCGGAGCTTCGGTAGCTTGCGCAAAGGAAGGCGCCGAAGTCACTCATGTAGACGCCGCCAAAGCCATGTGCGAACGCGCTGGTAAAAACGCCGTTCTGTCGGGACTGGGACCAAAAGCAATGAGGTATATCGTAGACGATTGCATGAAGTTCGTCGAACGCGAGATTCGCCGCGGCAACCGCTATGACGCGGTGATTATGGACCCTCCAAGCTACGGCAGAGGTCCTAAAGGTGAAATTTGGAAATTGGAAGACACCGTGTTCGACTTTGTAAAGCGGACGGTAATGTTGCTGTCGGATAATCCTTTATTTTTTCTGATAAATTCTTACACCACCGGTTTACAACCCACGGTAATGAAGAATGTAATAGACATCGCCTTGAACGGCATAGGAAGCACCGAAGCATACGAATTGGCTTTGCCTACCGGCAGAAAAAACGTCGTTTTGCCTTCGGGAGCCAGCGCGTTTACACATTTCGAATAATTAAACCGATATGAAGGACAATATGATAGACTACAACGACATCAATATAGTATACGAAGACAATCACTTGTTAGTGGTTGTAAAGCCGCAGAACATGCCGGTTGCAGAAGATCAAAGCGGCGACGACGACCTGCTGAACGCGCTGAAACGTTATTTAAAGGACAAATACGAAAAGCCCGGCGAAGCGTACTTGGGTTTAGTCCACCGTTTGGACAGACCGACGGGCGGCGTCATGGTTTTTGCAAAGACGTCCAAAGCGGCGGCCAGATTGCAGGAAAGCATTAAATCGGGAGATTTTGAAAAGAGGTATTTGGCGGTTACCACGGGGATTCCCAAGGAAAAGAAAGCTTTTTTAAAGAACGCTTTGTATAAAGACGAAGCAAAAAATACGGTATACTGCGTGCCGATAGCCACGGAAGGCGCCAAGCTTGCATTGATGGAATACGACACGATGGAAACCAGGGAGAACCTTGCGCTGTTGGATATACATATCTATACGGGGCGCAGCCACCAGATCCGGGTACAGTTAAAAACGATCGGCTGTCCGATTTTCGGGGACGCGAAGTATGGCTTAGGCAAATCGCCTGAAGGATATAATATGGCGCTTTGGGCTACCGAAATACGCTTTTCGCACCCCGTAACCAAAGAAAAATTGGTTTTCAGGGTCTACCCGCCCAAGGAAGAAGTTCCGTGGAAATTTTTCGATATTCAAACAAAGTTATCCATAAAGATGTAAACAGCCGACCGACAAAATTAAAATTAAACGACTATAAATTTACGGAGGGACGGATATATGTTAAAAGACGATATAAAGAAAGCAAAAATAGACGCGATGAAAGCGCATGACAAGAACGCTTCGGGAGTACTGGGCGTAGTCTTGAACAAGGTAATGTTAGCGGAGATCGAGCTGCGCGCGAAAGGAGCGGAGTTAAAAGATTCCGACGTAATAGCCGTTTTGCAAAAGGCGGAAAAGGAACTTCAGGACGAAAGACAGGGATTTGAAAAAGCCGGCAGAGCCGAGAGCGTAGCCGCGCTTGACGCTCAGATCGCGATCGTCAAAGGCTTTCTGCCTCAAATGATGAGCGCGGACGAGATAGCCGCTGTTATAAACTCCCTTCCCGATAAATCGGTACCCGTAGTGATGAAGCATTTCAAAGCCGAATATGCCGGGAAGTGCGATATGAGGTTGGTCAGCGAGGTATTAAAAAAGATAAATGGATAACAAACGCGACACTTTGTCCGATAAAACCGAAAATCGATCTTCGATTGCCGAAAACGCCGCAAACCGAGAGAGAAACGAAACAGGGGCAGCTCCGCCG
>DVNF01000017.1 GCA_018714575.1 Candidatus Stercoripulliclostridium merdigallinarum | reverse complement strand
AATTTCGTTTTCGATGCACCTGGAGGCATACGTCGCCAAAGTTGCCGACTTTTCCGGCGTATACGAATTTATGGCTTTTATCAAACCCACCGTTCCGACGGATACCAACTCGTCTTTGTCGGGGTAATTGACGTATTTTTTTGCTATGTAGGCGACTAACCTTAAATTGTGCTTTACCAAAGCGTCCTTTGCGGCTTTGTCGCCGCCGGCGGCTTTTAATAAAAATTCACGTTCCTTTTCTTTCGACAGCGGTTGCGGAAACGAATTATGGGAATCGATACCCGCGGTCAATATCATGACGTTACTCAGCAGCGCGAAAAATCCCTCTAATATCATAATTGAAGTATATGCCGACAGCCGTCAAAAAGTGCGGAATTTGTCGTATTCGACCGAATTTCCAAGGCGACTTGCAGGTTTTTTAACTCGGTTTTTCGACAGAAAGCAGTAAATGTAAGGAATATTATGCTTTCTTATTTGCATATTCCGGATATTTATGCTATACTATATACAAATTGAATAATGGTGGTGCAGTATTCTAGTCAGGTGCGGTACAATCGAAGGCGGGGTTAAAATACCGCTAAAGAGCATATCGATGAAGTTTCTTGTGTTTGCTTACGTTGCCCAAACGTGGGCTGATGCTGGAAGTTAAGGTTTTTGGGCGGCCGATAACGGCATATCGGTGACGACCCAATTACCGTGGAGACCTATATCGGTGGCGTGAACGCTGTAAATGCGGGAACTCTACTGAATAGGATTAAACCTGCAATGCGGTAATCAAAAGCTGTGTGCAGTGTAGCTTGCCTTGAGTGAAGTCGTGTGAATTAGGGTATCGGACCGAGACGGGTTCGCGATCTGTTTCGGTCTCTGCCTATGAAACCTTCTTTGCAAAAGAGGATAAATTGTACCAAATCTGTAAAAGAAATTTTCTAGACTGTTTTAAGCCGAGGATTATAGTGTGCACTAAGTGGCGATTCGGTTATACCATGAGTAATCACGTATTGTTGCCCTTAAAAGGAAACTGCCCGGACGGCGACGACGGGTGGGCGACAGGGAAAACCTACCGAACCTGATGGCGCAAGGTTTACTGGGCTTATTGCCACCATTATTCATTAAAAAATTCTACGGATACGTCGGAGAATATGAACGCTATAAACGATTTAACGGACAGTAATCCCAAATCGGATACCGCCGCCGAAGGAATGACTTCGGGCGGCGTTTCCGCACCTTCTTCCGAAAGTTCGGAACGACGTAAAAACAGCGCTACGGTTACCCAAAACGCTACGTTAGAGGGCGCGGAACAGGTTAATAAAGAAAATAAAACCGATAAAAAATCCCACGACAAACCGCCGAAAAAAGGCTTGAAGAAAAGTACGATCTGGACGCTGAGAATTACTGTCGTAACGTTGATACTCAGCTGCTTTTTCTCGTTTGTTTCGGAACTTGCTTCCACAAAAGCCCACTTCAGTATAATGATAATATTGCTGTTTTTCCTGATTTCGCTGTCGATTGCGGCAGACGCGGTAGGGGTGGCGGCAACTTCTTGCGACCTTGCGCCGCTGCTTGCAATGGCTTCACGAAAGGAACCGGGCAGTAAACAGGCGATAATGTTGGTGAAAAACGCCGAACGCGTTTCGAACATCTGCTGTGACGTAATCGGCGATATTTGCAGTATCGTTTCCGGTGCTTGCACGTTAGCTATCGTAATAAAAATCACCGAAGGCTTGAACGAAACCGTCAGCATGGTCATTTCGATAGTTATGTCGGGTATAGTCAGCGCCATTACGGTAGGCGGTAAATCGATGTTTAAAAACGTCGCCGTCAATAACTCGAAAGAGCTGATAATATTAGTGGCGCGCGTGCTTAGCGTTTTTTCGACTAAGGAAAGAAAGGAAAAAGCCAAGCAAAAGCAGAAACTGGAAAAGGCGAAGAACGAAGCTTCCGATAAATCCGATATGCCTGCAATAAAAGCGGACAAACATGCGGTTGAATCCGGTAAAGCTGCCGAAAGCGCCGCGAAACAGGACGATACAAAAGCGTCGCAAACACATAAGAAATGAGGCTGGATAACTGCATTTTCGATTTGGGACTTGCCTCCAGCAGAACGCATGCAAAAAACCTGATACTGACGGGCAAAGTTTTTATAAACGGCGAAAAAGTATTCAAACCGGCTTTCGAAGTGCCGGAAAACGCGGAAATTTCCGTGGATCGCGCCGAAGATTATTCCTCCTTGGGCGGTATAAAGCTGAAAAACGCCCTTGAAAAATTCGGTATTTCTTCCAATGACAAAATTTGTATAGATATAGGCGCTTCGAACGGCGGCTTTACCGACGTTATGCTAAGAGGCGGCGCTAAAAAGGTTTACGCCGTAGACGTCGGAGAGTGCGCTTTGCCGGACGAATTGATCGCCGACGGCAGGGTCGAAGTCCGCGACAGACTGAACGCCAGGTATCTGACTTTCGAGGATATAGGTTTAAAAGCCGACCTTATAACCATAGACGTATCCTTTATTTCCTTAAAATTGATACTGCCCGCGTTGATACAGTTTATGACTGCGGACAGCCGCCTGATCGCACTTATCAAGCCTCAATTCGAGTTGGGGAAATCGGCTTTATCTAAATCGGGCGTTGTCAAGAACCCGAAACTTTACCAAAAAGCCGTCGACGACGTCGTCGCTTTTGCCGCTTCGATAGGTCTAAAAAATTCAGGCGTCATCGAAGTCCCCAGACTGTTTAAGGATAAAAACCGCGAATATACCGCCGCGTTTTCTTTGAACTGAGAACCGATTATTTTGTTTGCCTTCAAAGTATTTTATCGTTTATTATCTGCCGATAAAGCTTAAGTTTGAACCTTTCGGTTTCGGCTTTTTTATGCATAAATTTATGCTGCCGAAAAAGGGGGATATTTATAATTAAATTTTATGATAAGTATAAAAATATTGTTGCTTTCAAAAACGGAAAAGGTTATAATGAGTCTATGAAGATCGGAATTTATGCAAATTTATTCAGGGACATCGGCGGCAAAATTACCCGCGGATTGTACGAAGAACTGAAAAAGGAAGAGGGTATCGAT
>DVNF01000169.1 GCA_018714575.1 Candidatus Stercoripulliclostridium merdigallinarum | reverse complement strand
GAACCTGTCGCGACTGATCTTCGGCACTTTAGGGTCGGAGATAAAAGGTCACAAAAAAACCGAAAAGTCCGATGACCTGTTGATAATACGCAACACAGTGATAGAAAATTTTTATTTCGATTTCGCCGTCACCGGTAATGCCGAAGCTTTGGAAAGCAATCACTTATATATAAATCAGTTTGCTTCTGCGATCACGGTTCCGAAAGGGGAAACGAAGAAGTTAAGAATAGTGCTTTCGGCAGGGACAAGGAAGGATTTTTCATATACCGACGTCGCCGAATGCATTAAAGATTTCGATAAATATTATGCCGCGGCGGTCAAATACATAGACGACATGCCGCTCCCGGAAAGCTGTAAAACCGATTTTGAAAAAGCTTATTTCCGCTCGCTGTACAACACGGCGGTTTCCATGTACAAAGAGGTAGGGGCGTTCCGCGGCTTTATCGCGGGAATAGTATATCAATCCCCGGCAAGGACATATTACCGCGACGGCTATTGGACGGCGATCTCCGTGCTGAAAAACCGTCCCGAATTGGTCAGGAACGAAGTGCTGACTTTGGCGGCGGGCATAGATAAGGACGGAAAATGCCCTTCGGCGGTCAAATTCAATTTTAAAAATTGGTGGGGAAACCACTACGATTCACCCTCGTTTTTTGTAATACTTTTATACGATTACGTCAGAATGACGGGGGATAAAAGCATATTGCAAGAAAAAGCCGGCGGGCAAACAGTCTTGTCGGCAGCCGTCAAAGTTATCGAAAAACTGTCCGAGTATAGCGACGACACGGGACTGTTGTATAAGAGGGGACCGTATAACCGCCGCGATTGGTGCGACAACGTATTCCGCGAAGGGTACGTCACTTACGACGAGGCGTTGTACGCCAGGGCGCTGTACGCGTTGTCACGCTTGACGCGTGAATACGACGAGGCGTCGTCAAAAGCTTATTTCCTACGCTACGAAAAGGTCAAAGCAGCCATAAACGATATACTTTGGGATCCCGAATTAGGATATTACGTTAACTATAAAAACGAAAGCTATACCGAAAAGAACTTATCCGTAGATACGGTGGTAACGGTATTGTATTCTATTGCGCCCGCAGACAGAGCGGCGTCGGTATTGAAAAACATGGAAAGGTATTTGGAATCGAAAAACAATACCGAACAAAAGGCGGGCGATTTCGGAGTGCTGTCCGTATACCCGTTCTATAAACCGAACCGCAGCGTAGTTTTAAAATCTTCGTTGCCGTATTATTATCACAACGGCGGCGATTGGCCGTATTTGTCGGCGGCTTATGCGTATGCTAAGATGATGTACGGTATGGAATACAAATATCCGCTGACGCGGTGGTTCGAATACAACCTTGGGAAATTGAATTTTACTCCGGTGGAGTTCTTTGCTCCGCCGCATCCGGACGGTTCGTTGTTGCAAGGTTGGTCTGCCTTGGGACAGTTGTGTTATTCCTATCCCGACGGAGATTTTTTCGCCGACCGCGATTGATATGCCGCCGCGGATTTAAAACTTTGCCGCCCTGCCACGCTTTCGGCAAAAGCAGGGCGGTTTTGTTTTATAAAAGCCTCAGAATACCGTAAATCATAGAAAAACCGACAAAATTCAATACCGCCGGGAGCGTTTTGCTTTCACAATTTTTCGATAAATTGTTGATAAATAGTTATTGATTTTTGCGCGCGTATATTTTATAATATAAATAATTTATAGTAGCGGAGTCGAAATGCGCAGAAAAATTTTGATTGCAGCACTCATTTTGATATGCGTCGTCCTGTCGGGGGCGATGCTTGTTGCGTGCAACAATTCCGATGCGCAGACGGATCCGGTTGCTAATATCAGATTGAATTACTATCCGTTATCCGCGGTTACCGTTTATCAGAACGAAACTCCGGATTTTACCGATTGCACTTTATTTGTTACATACGAATCGGGCGATACGAAGGTCGTGTCTTTTAACGATTCGGGCGTCACGATCGACGGCTTGAATACCGCTGTCGCCGGCGAACACGTCTTTACCGTCAGCTACGGCGGAAAGAAAATCGACGCAACCGTAACAGTTGTGCCTTTGGTAATTCAAAGTATACAGATCAACGAGGCTCCATCCGAAATAGTCGTCGTCGAAGGTAACGCTTTCGTGCCGGACGGCATATCGCTTAGAGTCAACTACACCAACGGAACCTACGTCAATATTCCCAAAGTAGGCGCCGAGATGATTTCGGGATATTCGACTTCTTTCGCTCCCGGTACATATACCGTTTACGTGAATTTCCACACAGCCAGCTTGCCTTTACAGATCGAAGTCGTTCCCAAAACTTTAACTGCCGTCGAAACCGTTTATTTACCCGACGATACCAGCTACTTTGTCGGTCAAACTTTCGACCCGTCGGGACTCAGAGTCAACTTAATTTACAACAACGGCACCGAAACTACGGTGGATTATGACGGAAACCAACAGGCTTTCCGTTTTACTTTGACTAATTACATGGATCCCGAAACCCACGAATTTACAGGCACTTCGGGCGGCAGTACCGTACAAATGTCAGTTAGGTACGTCGGCGCAAACGGAGAGTACGCCGATTCCGCTATCGGCACGACTTTCCCGGTACAGATCTGGACGGTCGCATGTAAGGAGATCCGTTTGGAAAAAGCGCCCGTGACGGTGGGCTTTAAACATCTTGGCGACGAATACGTAGGCGCTTCGCCGCTGACCGAAGCGGTAGTAGGCGATTCGATAGATTGGTCTACCGGCTCCTTTACCGCAATCAATAACGACGGTACTTACGAACAGGGATATTCGATGGACAGGGACGACGTTCACTTGTACGTGAACGGCACCGCCATGGAAAACGAAGTTACGTACAAGGACGAATTCGTTTTCGAGCAAGCGGGCAACATGACGATTTACGTCACTTACGCCAATACAGGCAGTTTTATTCAGTTGACGGTCTATGTTTCCGAGCCCGATCCCATAGCGTTGGAAATCGTTTATTTGGGAGATGGCGAACTTGCGGACGAAACTTTCTATGACGGCGGCACGTTGGTGCCCGACAACATTTTATATAACGTCAGATACAATAACGGCACGACTAAATTCGACTTTGATGCGGCAGGGGCAGAGATACCGCAAGGCTCCAGGGTAGATTCTTCTATGCTTGCTGCCGGCGAAAGTTTCCGTCTGACTTACCGCGCGGCAAACGACCCCGACGGCGACGGAATTTCGCAGGAAAAGATCAGATTGATTTATTCCGAATATTCGACGGGCGACAATGCCGTAGAGTACACTTTGGTATTGAACGTCAGGCGCTTGACGGTGCGCGACGCGGAGTATTCTTTGCCGTATAAAAACGTGTACCTTATCAACAGCGGTATCGATCTGACAGGCTCCTCGCTGAAAGTCGAACTGAATTCCGGCGCCGTTAGGAACTATTCCGTTTGGAATCAGGACGTGCTGTCCGGCGGCAGTTACTATACGGCAGAGGGCGAATCGGCGGCAAATCCGTTCGGTCAAACGGGCGAATATATCCTGAAAATCGATTATTTGGGATATGTAATAGAATATCCGTTCAGCGTTGTCGACGCGGCTCCGGACGAAGTAATTTTGTATAGAAACAATTCCCCCGTTCCCGCCGGAGAGGTATTCACTTATGCTTCTTATGCCGAATTTATCGCCTCACGCGAATTCGAACTGCGTGCAGGCAGCGTTGTCTTGCAATGGGACGGCGAGGGCGTAGAGGTCAGAAACAATTCCGGCACCGGTCAAAGGGTAATGGCTTTTATTTACAAAGGCTATTCCTATGCATTGATGACGGTAAACTTTACGGGTAACAAGCTGGCGTCGTTGGAAATACAGACGGCTCCCGCAAAGACGGTATATCACCCCGGAGAGGGCTTCGATCCCGAAGGTATGGTTTTACAAGCCGTTTCGGAGGACGGTTCGGTCGCTACGGTTTTTGCCGCCGGCAATGCATCCGTTTCTTACGGTGACATTCCCGCCGCCGGTAGCGTTCCCGAATTATACAGAATGCCTGTCTATTATCGCGGAGCCACCGCTTACGTTGAAATAGTCGTTGCGCCGGCAGGCGTTTACGCCACGGGCATAGAG
>DVNF01000168.1 GCA_018714575.1 Candidatus Stercoripulliclostridium merdigallinarum | reverse complement strand
GAAGCCGTCACCTTTTTTGCCGTGTTGGGAATTTTTTTGAAAAGAGAGGGGAAATTCCCGTCCCTGCCGCCTTTAAGGGAGGCGAAGGAGAATTACAAAGAGATCCTGAAAATATCCGTTCCCGTAGGTATCGGCGGACTGATCTTTCCGTTTACGCAGTTTTTGGATTCGTTTACCGTCGTCAATATCTTGTCGATCAGTAATTCGCAAGCTTTGGCTACAGCCGAATACGGCTTGCTGTCGGCTCCGGTAAACACGTTGATAAATCTGCCGGTTTCGCTGGCGCTGGGAATAGGCGTCGCGGTGGCTCCGCACCTGGCAGGCAGCATGGTAGAACGCGACATCGATAAAATTCGGCTGAAACTTGCCACTTCCATAAAAGCCGCGGTCGCCGTGGGCGTGCCGTTTACCGCGCTGTTTTTGGCGGGAGCCGGCGCTTGTCTGCATGCGATATATCCTGCGCTTTCGGCTTCGGAGCTGGAAACCGCCACCGATTTGCTGAGGATAGGAGCTTTTTCGGTGTTGTTCCTTGCCGTAATGCAAATTTCCGTTTCGGTACTGCAAGGTCTGGGCAATACGTCTTTGCCGATCCGAAACCTTGCCGTAGCAGGCTCGGTAAAAATAGTTTTGGGGATCGTACTGTTGTTCGTCTGGGGTATTCGCGGAGCGCAACTTGCGAATTTGCTGTCCTATGCGGTCGGCGCGGCGCTGAACTTACATTCGGTTTTTGAATTGACGGGAAAAAATATCCGATTGCTGAAAAAAAGTGGCGTTATGTTGGCGCTGGGTGTTATAATACTTGTGCCGACGGCAATAGTCGGCAATTTGAACGCTTGGGCGGTTTTAGCTATAGCTTTCGTCGCGGGAATAGTCTATATTATATTGTTGGCGGTACTCCCGGTGTTTACTAAAAGCGAATTGCTAAGCGTGCCGTTTGGCAGAAAAGTGGCTGCGATCGGCGAAAAAATAGGAATTAAAAGGGACGATTAGTCCAAAGGAGTTACGATGAAATCGTATACATATTTCGACGCGGAGGAGTTTTTGCAACGCAAAGTAAACCTCTTCGATTTAAACTTAGACAATAAAATTTCGGCAATCGCGCCGGAGAATTTCGAAGCCGTAAAAGCCAAAGCCGTAAAAGTATTCGGCGCCGACGCCGAAGTAGTGTCTTTCGGCAGAACGATACCGTTGAAAAAATTGACGTTTACCCCCGAATTTACCGTCTGCGGCAGCGATTTTATCCACAGAAAGAAGTGGTCTTACGGAGACTTGATCGAGATCATAAAACGTCTGCGCGATCCCGACGGATGTCCTTGGGACAGGGCGCAAACGCATGAAAGTATCCGCTCGAACGCGATAGAGGAATCTTATGAATTGGCGGAAGCAGTAGATCTGAAAGACGCCGTAAAAATGCGCGAAGAAGCAGGCGACGTCATGTTGCAGGGTTTGTTCCACGCGGTGATCGCCGACGACGAAGGCGAATTTAACGACGGCGATTTAATAGACGCGCTGTGCGAAAAGCTGATAACCAGGCATACTCACATATTCGGCAGCGAAAAAGCCGCCGACCCCGACGAAGCGTTAAAGAATTGGGAAGCCGCGAAAGCCGTCGAAAAAGGTTACCGCTCTACAGCGGATAAGATAGCTTCCGTGCCCGTGACTTACGGCGCGTTGATGAGGGCGTATAAGATACAAAAGATAATCAAGAAAACGGGCTTTGATTTTGCCGACGAAAGCGGCGCATACGAGAAAGTCGTTGAGGAATTGGAAGAATACCGGAACGCTACGGCGGCGGAACGCGAAAAAGAGGGCGGCGACATACTTTTCGCGGCAGTCAATTATCTTAGGATGGGAGGTATCGATCCCGAAGTCGCGCTGAACGGGACGACGGCACGGTTTATAAAACGCTATTTGTATATGGAAAAGCGTTGTAAAGAGGAAGGCGTCGAGTTAAAATCCGAAAACATCGATAAAATGGAAGAATTTTATCAGGAAGCCAAAAAGGTAGTAGGATGAAGATAGGCGGCGTCGAAATTTCCGGCAATCTGATCATGCCGGCAATAGCCGGATATTCGGACGTAGGGCAAAGGGCGTTGGCATACAGGTACGGCGCCGCGCTGACGTTTACCGAAATGATTTCCGCAAAAGGTCTGGTATACGGATCCAACCACACAGAGGATCTACTTATGACCACCGACGCGGAGCCGATAAAATGCGTGCAGATTTTCGGTTCCGAACCGGAATTTATCGAAAAAGCCGTGTTACACCCAACGCTAAAAAAATTCGATATTATAGATATAAATTGCGGTTGCCCGGTACATAAGATCGTCGGAAACGGCGAGGGCAGCGCGTTGTTGAAAGATATTCCGCGGCTGAAAGAAGTCGTTGCCGCGGCTGTCGGCGCGGCAGGCTCCCGTCCCGTTACGGTAAAGATGCGCCTGGGCTTTTCGGAGGGAGATTTGACTTCGCCGGAGGCTGCGAAAGCGGCGGAAGAAGCCGGCGCCGCGGCAATTACGGTGCACGGCAGGCGGCGCGAAGATTTCTATTCGGGAACGGTCGATTTAAACGGCATTCGGGAAACCAAGAACGCTGTTTCGGTACCCGTATTCGCCAACGGCGACATTACCGACAGGGAATCGCTGGACAGAACGCTGGCGGTTACAGGATGCGACGGAGCGGCAATAGCCAGGGGCGCGTTGGGCAGACCTTATATATTTTCGGAACTTGCCGGAAGACAAGTGTCGGTAGACCCAGGGGAACTGATAAAAGAACACTTTTCCATGATTTTAAAAGTCTATCCCGAACGCGTAGCGACGGATATGATGAAAAAACATTTCGTATATTACGCAAAGGGTATCCGCGGCGGCAAGGCGATAAAGCTTGCGGCGTTTTCGGCAAAGTGCGCACGGGATATTATCGACGCGGCGGAGGAACTTTCGAAGCAGTTTTTTTCGGAACTCCGCTGACTATAGCGGATACGGCGCGTTATCGACAGGTATTTTTTTGCCGCCCCGCGGGAAGGCTTCGGGACGGCTTTTTAGTGCGATAAAACAAACGAAAGCGCTACTAGATCGCGACAGATTTGTAATGATTTATTATTTATTAGGTAAAAGGTAAAAAAATATTGCATTTTTAAAATGCGGTGTGTTATAATTACCGAAGAAAAAAGAATCTCTTTAAGGAGCGGTTTATGAACAAGAAAACCATAAAAGACGTAGACGTAAAAGGTCAAAAATGTCTGGTGCGCGTTGACTTGAACGTACCCATGAAAAACGGCGTTATCACCGACGAAAACCGTATCAACGGCGCGTTGCCGACCATCAAATACCTGATGGATCACGGCGCAAAAGTCATTTTGTGTTCTCACCTGGGCAGACCTTACAACATCTTTAACGAAAAGATCAAGAAAATCAAACCCGAGGACGAAGGTCTTAGCCGCGAAGAATTGGTAGCGAAGACTTTGAAGAAATGCTCTCTGCGCCCCGTAGCGGCACGTTTGAACGAGCTGTTGGGCGGCAAAGTCACTTTTGCCGAGGACGTCATCGGACCCGACGCGAAAGCGAAGGTCGCCGCAATGAAAGACGGCGACGTCGTGTTGTTGGAAAACCTCAGATTCCACGAGGAAGAAACCAAGAACGACGAAGGTTTCTGCCGCGCTTTGGCTGAATTCTGCGACATTTACGTAAACGACGCTTTCGGTACCGCACACCGTGCGCACGCTTCCACCGCGGGCATCGCTCAGTACGGACTTTGCAAAGCCGCCGTTGCCGGTTTCCTGATCGAAAAGGAATTGGAGATTATGGGCGGAGCTTTGGAAAATCCCGTTCGTCCCTTTGTCGCTATTCTGGGCGGAGCTAAAGTTTCCGACAAGATCGGCGTTATCAAGAACCTGTTGGAAAAGGTCGATACTTTGATAGTGGGCGGCGCTATGGCGTACACTTTCTTTAAGGCAAAAGGCTACGAAGTAGGCACCAGCCTGTGCGAATTGGATAAAGTCGATCTGGCGACCGAGCTGATGGCGAAAGCCGCAGAAAAGGGCGTCAACTTCCTGTTGCCCGTAGACACCGTCGTAGCGGCGACATTCCCCGATCCCATCGACGGCGAAGTCGACGTCGAAACCGTACCTTCCAACGCCATTCCCGCAGACAAGATGGGCTTGGATATCGGCGAAAAGACTCAGGCTTTGTATGCCGACGCGGTAAAGAACGCAAAGACGGTTATTTGGAACGGACCCATGGGCGTGTTCGAAAACCCGACTTTGGCAAAGGGCACGATCGCCGTTGCAAAGGCTTTGGCGGACACTTCTGCTACCACGATCATCGGCGGCGGCGATTCTGCTGCGGCGGTCAAACAACTCGGTTTTGCCGACAAGATGACCCACATCTCTACCGGCGGCGGAGCTTCGTTGGAATTCCTGGAAGGTTTGGAACTGCCCGGCGTAGCATGCTTGGACAACAAATAGTCGCGCGTTCGACGACATATTAAAAGGAGAAATGAAATGAAAAGAGAAATTATTGCAGGCAACTGGAAAATGAACTGCACCAAAGCCGAAACCGTAGAGCTGATCGAAAAATTACTGCCCTTGGTAGGCGATCCCGGAAAAATGGAAGTCGTTATTTGCGTGCCGTTCACCAATATCGACGCTGCCAGAAAAGCCCTCAGAGGTCATAAGAGCATAGCATTGGGCGCACAAAACGTGCACTGGGCGCCGAAGGGCGCTTTCACGGGCGAAATTTCCGCCGAAATGCTGAAGGCATTGAAAGTTAAATACGTAATTATCGGACACTCCGAACGTCGTCAATACTTCGGCGAAACCGACCAATCCGTCAACGCCAGGATGAAAGCCGCTATCGCAGCGGGTCTGAAAGTCATCGTATGCGTAGGCGAAACTTTGGAAGAGCGCGAAGCCGGAAAGACCAGAGAAGTTTTGTTAAGGCAAACTTCCGCCGCTTTCGAAGGTATCGACAAGTCGGCTTTGAAACAAATCGTTATCGCTTACGAACCCGTATGGGCTATCGGCACTGGCAAGACGGCTACGCCGAAAGAAGCTAACACCGCGGCTTTCGTCATCAGAAAGGCGCTGAGAAAGCAATACGGCAGGACTCCCGCCCACGCAATGCGCGTACAATACGGCGGTTCGATGAACGCTTCCAACGTCAAAGAGCTGATGGCTATGCCCCAGATCGACGGCGGCTTGATCGGCGGCGCTTCCCTGAAACCCGCAGAGTTCGCAAAGATCGTTCACTATACCGAACTGTAAGTCGATATAGATATAATCGTCTAAAAACTTTCTATTATACAATTTATGAGCGATAAACAAGTCGTTTTAGTAGTAATGGACGGCATCGGCAGATCCGCAAACGGGATCGGCGATGCCGTCGGTGAAGCGCGCACTCCGACCTTGGACAGGTTGCTGAAGGAATGCCCGCATACTTACCTTAGGGCGCACGGCGTAGCCGTAGGTCTGCCTTCCGACGACGATATGGGCAATTCCGAAGTCGGTCACAACGCTTTGGGTTGCGGACAAATCTATTCGCAAGGCGCCAAATTGGTCAACGAATCCATCGAATCGGGCGATATTTATCGTTCGAAGGCGTGGGAGGAGCTGATCGCGAACTGCATGAAAGGCGGTACGATGCACTTTATCGGATTGTTGTCCGACGGTAACGTCCACTCCAATATCTCGCATCTGCTGGCGATGCTGACCGAGGCGAAGAAGGAGGGCGTAAAGCGCGCCAGAGTGCATATATTG
>DVNF01000167.1 GCA_018714575.1 Candidatus Stercoripulliclostridium merdigallinarum | reverse complement strand
GGACGATGAATTTTACGACGATCTGGAAACGGCGATGATCGCTTCCGACATGGGAGTAACGGCGGCGGAAAACGTAATCGAGGAATTAAAAGACGCCGTCTATAAAAAGAAAATCACCGATCCCGAGCTTGCCAAAAACGAATTAAAGCGGATAATGTTGGAATCGATAGACTACGAAATTCCGCCTTACGAATATCCTTTGGTAATATTGATCGCAGGCGTAAACGGAGTCGGAAAGACTACCGCCGTAGGCAAATTGGCGAAACTGTTTGTCAATATGGGTAAAAGCGTTACCGTTGCCGCGGCAGACACGTTCCGTGCCGCCGCCGGCGAGCAGTTGGAAGTTTGGGCGGAAAGAGCGGGAGTCCGTATAGTTAAACACGGCGAAGGCTCCGACCCGGCGGCAGTCGTATTCGACGCGTTAAGTTCGGCAAAGGCGCGCGGTACCGACGTCGTGATAGTCGATACGGCGGGCAGATTGCACAACAAAAAGAATCTGATGGAAGAGTTGAAAAAAATAAACCGCGTAATCGACCGCGAAGCGCCCGATTTCGATAAAAGAAGTTATATCGTTTTGGACGCGACGACGGGGCAAAACGCGGTGTCGCAGGTAGAGATTTTTTCCGATGCGATAGATGCGGACGGCATTATTTTGACCAAGCTTGACGGAACGGCAAAGGGCGGAGTCGTATTGGCTGTTTCCGCCGAATACGAAATTCCCGTAGTGTATGCGGGAATAGGCGAAAAAATAGACGATTTGATACCGTTTGACGCAAAAGAATTTATAGACGGCATTTTCGAATAAACATAACTATTGCCGGTTGTTATTAAAAAAGCGCGCGCATATATTACGCGCGTTTTTTAATATTACATATTGACAATACGGCGCCGATTTGTTATCTTATTTAATGGAATGAAACGCGTTATCAGATTACTTCCGATTTTAATACTTTGTATACTGTTAACATCTGTCACGGCGATGGGATGCGTCGATCAGACCGAGGATGACGACAGTTATTACATAGCGCTTTCCGACGGTACCGCCGCCGAATATTTCGACGAGGATTCGGGATATTATGTTTTCCAGGCGGGTAAAGTGGATTGGCAGGCGTTTCAGTTCGGCTTATACGCTCCCGACGGTACTTTGGAAGAGGAAGTTGCCGTAACGCAGGGAATGATTTCTTCCGACGACTTGGCAAAGGTCGAAAGCGCGGGCTATTACCAAATCGCGGTCAATTACCAAACTTTGAAATTAAATATCCCGATCAGGATATTGCCAACGGCGATCACCGAATACTATACGGTGACTTACCATGCCGGAGCGGGCGCTTCGTTCCCCGACGCCGATCCTGCCGAAGTGGTGTCCGGCGACGACGGTCCGATATGGGCGATAAGCTATGCTGACGGCTATATCGACACCACGCCGATAGCCGAAAAACCGGGGTATTCCTTCCGAGGCTGGCGTACCGAAAACGGTGCGGCGGTAGCTTCCGGAGTCACGATCAATTCCGACAGACATTATTATGCCGAGTGGGTAGACGACATTTCGTTTAACGTTCAGGTCTATAGGTACTTGGACGGACGTTTCGTTACGGCTATGGGCGATTATACCGTCGAAAGAAACAGGCAATTCGAATTGCCGATGCCTACGCCCGCCGATTCCGAAAACTTTGCCGATTATACGATAATCGCGGAAGGCGCCGAGCAAACTTCGATTACAGAACCGGGCGCTTCGATAACCGTTACGGCAGATACTGAAATACGCGTTAATTACGCTACAAAGATGTTTACGGTACGTTTTATCGTAAACGCCGCCGATTCTTTGGTCGGCACGCAAGCGCATCCTTGGACCAACGAAGGCGCGACGGTGATCATAGACGGCGCTCCGGTTTCCGTTGAGTATATAGAGGACGTGATTTCTTACGGCGGCAACTCGATAGACGGCTATTGTATAACCTTGGAATTAGGCTACGGCGTACAAATGGGTACGGATACCGTATACGTTCCTCCCGTCCCGAATGTAAACGGAGCAACGGGAATTTGGCGCGGAGAGGACGGCTTGAACGCCGTTTTCGGCAGAGTTACTTCCGACCTTAATTACATAGCAAGCTATACTTTGACTACATTTACCGTGTCTTTCGTGACTCCTCCGGCAGGGTATTTGACTCCGAATGAAGCCATTTCCGCCGGGGCAGAGTTAGAGCCCGTAAAGGAAAACAACGGCAGCAACGTTGTTATCGGCGGTTTGCATTACGGCGAGAGTGTTTTGGCAAACGGCGGAGCTTTCCCGGGCGTTCCACGCAGGGAAGGTTATGTCGGCGAATGGATGTTCCGGGCAGGGGACGGGAAGTGGGTGTCTGTTTATCAGGACGCGGAGAACCAAATTCTAAACGCTGAACTCAGTTCCATCACCAAAGATCACGTGATCGCCGCGTCCTATCACGCTTCGAATTATACCGTCAGAGTGCATGATACTTACTCCGACGGAGAAGAATTGATCTATACCGGACAGCACCTATATAATTCGGCATTCGACATTCCCGACGAAGTCATGAACGAACTGTTGGCGAAATATCCCGCCGCGGAATATATCATGAGCTGGAGGCTGAATAACGTTGCCACCGGTAACGTCGTTTCGTTGCCCGTCACGGTTACGGGTAATATGGACATTTATCTGAATTTGGTAAGACAGCCTTATAAGATAGAATTCCGTGCGCAAAGCGTCGTTCAGTTCGACCCCGTGGTAAGGTATGTGACGCCTGACTTCGATACCGGAGTAGCGATTGTCGAACTGCCCGAAATTTCATTGATCGGTTATACCATCTCCGGCTGGCGTTACAGCGATTTTACCAACGAAAATATCGTACCCTACGTTCAGGATACGGTTTACCCCGCAGGGTCGAAAGTGCTTTACGGCGGTAGAGTATATGAAACCGTAGGTGGCGCCGATGCAGGGCAAACGCCGGGAATAGGAAATACGTGGAGAGAATATACCGGTTACAGAAAGAATATTTTACGCGCGACCGGCACTATCGAAGTTTCTTCTTCGCATACGTATTCGGCGGATCTGTTGCAAGATACGGCATTCTATGTTATGGTCGAACCGATCAGATATACCGTTAACATCGGAAACGAAGTCGTATTCGAGGAGGGCGCCAAAGCGACGGTGACAAGCTTTGTTACGACGGTAGTAAACTACAACAGCGTTATTCTGCCTTCGGGACAAGATAACGATTATTTGACAAATCCTGCAACTCCTAAATATGCCGACGGCAGTGCGGGGAACTTCGTATTCGACGGTTGGTATTTGGATACGGAATATACCACGCCTGTGGATATTCGGACGTATGTTCTGAACGAAAACACCGTTCCCGTAAACGGTCTGTATCTGTATCCGCGTTGGACGGACATTAACCTGGGAACACCGGGTCTGATTTTTGAAAAGATAGACGGAACCGATAATTATGCGGTGGCAGGCTTTGATCGCAGCCGCTACGAAGAATTTTCGACCCTGACGATGTATATCCCCGATGAACATAACGGCGGAGCGGTCACGACCGTCAGAAAGAACGCTTTTGCGGACGTTTCAAAGATGCTTACCTTCACCGAATTGCATATTGCGGCAAATCTTACTACTATCGAAGATAACGCATTTATGGGGTTGACGGGCATAGGTAACGTAGTCGTGGCGGAAGGATCTCTAAACTTTAAATTCGAAAACGGCATGTTGACGGACGTAGGCGGAACTACGTTGTACCTGTACGTCGGCACTTCGTCCGAAGTAGAAGTACCCGATACCGTTAGATATATTGTCGGCGGAGCTTTCGCAGGCAACACCGCCGTTCAAAGAGTGACTTTCGGAGCGCAATCGGAGCTGCTTGAAATAGGCGATATGGCGTTCTTTGGCGCTAAATACCTGACGGAAGTCGCATTGCCCGCATCGCTAACGACTATAGGCAAGGACGCTTTTAAAGGGGCGGTAGCTATGCGCTCGCTGACCGTTGCCGAAAATTCGGCATTGACAAACGTTGCCGTCGGCGCATTCGACGATTGTCTTGCGGCGTTAAACGACGCGGATGCCGACGGCTTTATAACGCTGGGCAACGTGCTGATCAAATATACGGGTAGCGATACCGAAGTCGTTTTGACCGATTCGATCGCGGCAATAGCAGGCGGTGCGTTTGATTCGCAAAACGGTGCGGAAGTCGTTATGCTGAGGGTGACCGCAGATTCGTCACTGGCGTTTATTGCCGACGGAGCGTTTGACGGAGCTATTTCTTTGACCGAAGTTTATTTATTGACGGCGGCGAAACCCGATGCCGAACAGGGAGCTTTCGACGACATTCCGATCGGGGCGGTCCTGTGGGTCAGCAGTGCGCCTTACGAA
>DVNF01000166.1 GCA_018714575.1 Candidatus Stercoripulliclostridium merdigallinarum | reverse complement strand
GCCTCAACTTAAATACACAAAATATAACGCGGCGCTTGGCCGCGTTTTTTTGTATAAAGAAAACCCCCAGATAGTCTGGGGGGTTCAGAAATAGGCTTGTGCCGAAGTGGTATTGAAAAAGAACTGCGTTTTGTTAGAATGAGAATGCGACCTGCCAGTTGCAAACGAAACAAAACGGAGGACAAAAGAAATGGAATCTAATGACAAGAAAATATTATCACATAGCCAGTGGAATTGCAAGTATCATATAGTGTTTGCGCCGAAGTACAGACGAAAAATATTTTATGAGAGCCATCGAAAGGCAATAATGGAAATAATCCGCGAATTATGTGAGTGGAAGAAAGTAGAGATACTGGAAGGGGAAATGGCAATAGATCACGTACATCTGTTGGTAATGATACCGCCCAAGATAAGCGTGTCGGGATTTATGGGATATTTAAAGGGAAAAAGCATCTTAATAATATACCAGAAATTTGGGACGGCAAAGTATAAGTACAGATGCAGAGAATTTTGGTGTCGTGGCTACTATGTAGACACTGTCACATATTTTTATGGACACTTTGATAAATACTGATGTGATGTTTTTATCAGAATTTTATTGCATTACATTAAAAGCCCGTTCCTTGATAGAATAACTCCTATATGACATTTTTAATTTGACAACCTATGCCGCGCAGTGTCTGTACAGCTTTTGGGAAATATTCATCTTTGACAAAAATATAATCGGTATTGAAAGTTGAAACGGCAAAAATAGGTATATGCTCTTTCGCCAGTGCCGATGCTATATTTGAAATGATGCCTACCAGCGAAAAATCAAGCGTACCGCAGATGCGAAAGGCGCGCTGGTTTTTTCGCAGACGGTTGTATCTGCGGGAATTTCTTTTTCAGGGCAGACCAACGAACATTCTTCGTCTGTATTTGCCGCAAAATAAAATTCCCGATTTAGATCGATCCGCGAAAAATCGGGGATTTTGCAGACTGCGAACATATTTTTTAATATATAAATTTCCATGATAAAATCTCATGTTTATTGTATAGCATTTAAACACATTCACAGCTCTGCTTTGTGCAATCTTTGTAAAACAATCTCCAAAAAAGTATGCACGAAACGACGGCGGAAAGCAGTTCCGTTATCCAAAACGAATGCCATACGCCCGCTGCCTGAAACAGGTAAGACATAAGAAGCGCTATGGGAAGAATGGCGATATACCGAAGCAGCGATATTATCAAAGACGGCATGCCTTTGCCCAGCGCCTCGAACGAGCCGCTGACGACAACGGAGATCGCCGAAACGATAAACCCGGCGCTTATGATGCGCAGGGCGACCGCTCCCTGTTCCATTGTCTGCGGAGTATCGGTAAATATGTCCATCAACTGCTTGGGAATCGCAAGACAGAGGATCGTGCCTATTACCATCACGCCCAGGCTGAGCAGCAATGTTACTTTGAATATGCCGATAACTCTGTCTTTCCGTCCCGCACCAAGGTTATAGCTAATTAACGGGCGTATACCTTGCACAATGCCGCTGATAGTAAAATAGATAAACGTCTGCAATTTGTAATAAACGCCGAGGATCAGGACATAGACTTCGGCAAATGCCGCAAGTATGGCGTTGAGCACCGTTATCATAAAGGAGGGCAGCGCCAGATTTAAGGATGCGGGGATACCCACATAATAAAGTTTGCGGCAGATCTTTTCTTCTCCGCGGCGCTCTAACCGCAGGCGCACGGGTATCTTTGCAAGCAGGAATACGGCGATATAGCTGATTAGCGAGAGCGATTGTCCTATCCCCGTGGCAAGCGCCGCCCCGAATACGCCCATTGCGGGAATGGCTCCGAGCCCGGAAATAAAGATCGGGTCGAGTATGATATTGGCGACGGCTCCTATCGCCATACAGAACATCGTCGTCTTCATTTTTCCCGTCGCCTGCAATACTTTTTCGAACGCCATGCCGAGAGTCAGCACGGGCGCGAACGCGATGACGGTATAGAAATAGTCGAGGCCGTATGCAGCTATCTCTTCGCTGTCGGTAAACATGGATATGAACGGGCGTATAAAAAGCACGCATATCCCTGCAAGCACGATGCCGTGCAGAGCGCTGAGAATGATGCCGAGCGTTGCCGAACGGTTTGCCGCCTTTCCGTTGCCCGCTCCGAGATAATAGGCGACTGCCGCATTTATTCCGACGCCGAAACCTACGCCGACGGCATTCGCAAGATTCTGAAGCGGATAAACGATGGATATGGCCGTCATGGCGTCTTCGCTGACTTGTGCAACGAAAAAACTGTCGACGATATTATAGAGCGAATTGACGAGCATGGATATAACCATCGGCAGAGCCATTTTCAAAACAAGCGGCAAAACCGGCTTTTCTTTCATGAATGTCTGATCCACGGACGCATCCTCCCGAAATCAGATTTTTACGATATAATCGGCTTTTCTTTCGGCCGCCTTCGGAAGTGCCGCCGCCGGATAACCGAGCGCAATAGCGCCTACCCCGCGCAGGGTTTCGGGTAAATTCCAACTTCTCAGTAATTCTTTTCCTTTCTCGCTGTCAAAAACTTCACGCTCCCTGTGTACCCAAACAGAGCCGAGGCCGAGGGAATGGGCGGCAATCATCATATTTTCAAGAACGCAACTTCCGTCCTCCACAAACGTATTTGCCTTTCCGTCGGCGAGGACGAGGATAATTACGGGTGCCCCGTAGTAAGGGTCGGTATCTTTGCCCATGACTTCCGCGTTCAGGCGCGCTATCTTATCGCGATATGCGGCGTCTTTGACGGCTACGATAACGGGCGACTGTCTGCCTCCTCCCGTGGGCGCATACGTTCCCGCCTTCAATACGGCGTCGAGCAGTTCTTCCGGTATTGCCTTTTGATTGAAAGAGCGCACGCTTCTTCTCGTTTCGATGGCTTTAATAACACTGTTTTCCATAAAAATTACCTCCGTTGCATAAAAAAACGCCGCACAGCTAAAAGCTGTGTGGCGAAAAGATGACTTATCAGGAAAAATCCACAACGATTTTCGCTGACAATTATACTACCCTGAAAATTGTTTGTCAAGCATTTCTTACCGGTCGGTTGACATTGCCGTAAGAATTTTTTATAATACGTTAAATATGTTTGCAAGGAGGAAGTAAGTTTGTTTGATACCGTACTGTTCGATTTAGACGGCACATTGACAGACCCGTTTGAGGGCATATCAAATTCCATCATCTATGCGTTGAAAAAATTTGGTATCGCTGCTCCCGACAAGCCGCTGCTCAAAAAATTTATCGGGCCGCCTCTTACGGAATCTTTTTCGGAATATTGCGGGTTAAACCATTCCGATGCTTTACGTGCAGTGGATTATTATCGCGAATATTTCAGTGTCGCGGGGATTTTTGAAAATAAGCCGTATGAGGGCGTGTGTGAACTCCTGTCCGGATTGAAGGAGCGCGGTTATACGGCCATAGTGGCAACATCCAAGCCCGAACAATTTGCAAAAGCTATTGTACAGCATTTCGGATTAGAACAATATTTCAAAGAAATCTGCGGCGCTACCATGGATCAGAGCAGGACACAAAAGGCAGGTGTGATTGCTTATGCCTTAAAAAAATGTGAGATAAAGGACAAGAAGCGTGCCGTTATGGTAGGTGACCGTAAACATGATATTATC
>DVNF01000165.1 GCA_018714575.1 Candidatus Stercoripulliclostridium merdigallinarum | reverse complement strand
CGAATCTAATACGTCCAAGATTTCGAAATCCTGCGCCGCGAAAGCCGCGACGTATGCATAGGTCAAAAATCCCAAATCGTATTTAATTCCGGCTTTGAACAATTCCTTAAACAAACTTACCGCCTCGTCGTATTGTTTTAAAACATACAGGCTTTTTAATATAGTTTGAGCCAACGATCCTGCGCCGTTTCCTTTGCCTATATTCTCCAAGACTTTCTGTTTGAACATAGCCAAGTACACGCTGAACAATACTCCTTTCCCGGCATGGAACATTATCCTTAGAATTATGTCGGCGGCTTCGGGATAATCGTATTGGGAAAACAATGTCATTCCCTTTTTAAAAGCGTCCTCTATGTCGCCTTCCAAATATGCCGCTTTCATCGCTATCGCCAACCCTTCCAGGCTGTGCTCGCTGTCTTTCGGCATATTGCGATAGTATCTTTTTACGGCGGCGTAATCGCCCTTTGACAGCGATCGTTGCATTTCGTCTATCAACCCTTCGCCCAAATAACCGTCGTCCGTTGCCTCGTCGTCCGCAGCCGCCGATAAAAAATATTCTTCGTCTATATCGGGAAAAATTTTTGAAATCAATTCATAAAAAGCCGGTTTTTCGTCATTTTCAGGCATGACGATACTGAATGCTTCCAATGCAGACTGCTCGTCCGGCAAAGTGCCTTTTCCGATCAATTGTCCGTAAATCGAAATGGATTCGTCGTAAAGTCCGACTTCCGCCAGAACAAGCGCCAGCTCCGCCATACACTCGGGATTGTCCGGATGTTCCGAGTTAGCCAGAGTCAGGACGTCCAACGCTTTTTCCAAGTCACCGTTTTCAATCAGGTGAGATGCATAATCCAAAGACGACAGTAACTCTCTTTTAGTGCCGTCAATTATCTTTGCCATTTTTGAACAAAGCGTCTATCGCCTTTTCGTCAAAGCGGTATTTTCTGCCGCAATAATCGCAAGAAACTTCCAATGCACCTTGTTCGCGCACTATATCTTCGGCTTCTTTTTTACCCAATGACCTCACAATACCTACGATTTTTTTGTCGCAATGGCACCCGTAAGTAATTGGTTCCGCGGGGAAAATTTCGGCTTTTAAATGTCCGAAATAAAAATCGGCTATATCTTCCATGCTGCGTTCGGTCATCATTTTCGATAACGAAGTAAAATAAGTCATGACGTCTTCCAAAATAAATATGACGTCCTCGCCCGCGTCGGGCAAAGCTTCGACTATGATACCGCCTGCGGCTTGAATGCCGTCCTTGGTGATATATTCCGACAAAGCGACTGCAGAATGTATCCCTTCGCTCTTTAACAAATACTCGGCGTAATCGTCGGCGATATTACCGGAAACCAAATTCGACCTGCCGATATAAGGCTCTTTTAATCCGAGGTCTTTTACGACAATTATCTCACCGACGGAACCTACCGCGTTTTCTACGTCCAATTTGCCGTTGTTCAGCGGCAGATCGGCATGAGGTTCCTCGACAAACCCTTTTAAATCTCCGTCTTCGGAAGCAATATAGATCTTTCCGATCACGCCGTTTCCTTCGATAATCAGATTAAATCTGTCGCTTTTGTTTTTTAAATTAGCATTTATATAGGCACCGACGGTTAACGCTCTGGCATAGCAGGCCGCGGCAAGCGGCGACATGTCATGCGTTTGAGTGCCCTTTCGGGCACCCTCCGTTACGTCTATCAACGAAACGCGCGCTTTTTTATCAAAGCACACTCCTTTTATTATCCTATCCATTAGCTTTTCTATTTCTTCTTTTTATATTTGACTTGTTGGACGGGTTTGACGTCTTTTTTCTTTTTTTCCTTTCTTTCCTTACGGCTAAGCTCCGTCCTCATGTTTTCGTACAGCATTTGGCAAACGTTTTCGGAGTTATGGTCGGCGTAGTTAGTCATTATCAAGAAGGTAAACGTCATGCCCAAAGCTATCAACAACATTCCGATCAAAATGGTGATTATCGGAGAATTAATAGCCATCAACGCATACGGTCCGAAAGCGAATATTATCATTATATAAGTCGGGATCGGGAATGCCAACGTATAAATGACTGCGTTTTTCAACTTTTGCGCAAGGTTCAAGGTCTTATGATAGGAAACGACCTGGGGAACCAGATTGAAGAACACCGGAGTAGCCGCCAGCAGTATGATACAGCCGATAAACAACGCGAACCATTGTCCGACGTTTGCTCCGCCGGACCAAACACCGGAAACGAATTCCAAAATCAGATTGACTCCGCCGGCAAAAAATATTCCGTATCCCGCAAAAACTATTACCATTTCTTTCCAATAGTTTTTAACGCCACGGAAAAATTCGGTAACGATTCTGGGAACGTCTGCGCCTGTTTTCTTGTCTTTTTTCGTTATAAAGCTTTCGCCCCAAATCAGTTTGGTATCGATATAAATATGCCCCGCGGCGCCGAATCCCAATATGGCAATGCCCACGCCTACAGCCAAGAAAATCAGTCTGTAAACGTCCAACATATACAGTTTGGCTTCGTTTATAGACATTCCGCCGGAAAGTCCTATGCCGACGTCGGACATCAGATAAGGGATGTCGTTACCAAGTCCCGCCAGCATATAACCCAATCTTTCGACTCCGAATACGGATACGACAATAATAATAGCCAAGATAGGCAACGCGAAAATCAACGTCAAAGCGTTTGCCGTCATCAAATTTGCGCTGTTGGCTTTGTACGTATCGAAAAAGCGTTTGAATCTGCCGCCGGGATAACCGCCCTTTTTCTCCTCGTTCCTAGCCTCGGGCTGTAAGCACATTGCCGCCAGCAACTTCAGTTTAAACTTGCTCGTTTTACGTTCTTTGGTGTTATTCTGCTGTGATGCCATCGGGATCCTCGTTAATTGCTTTAATCGCTTTTGAATTATTATACATTATCCTTTGTACGATTGCAATTATAATTTAAATAATGTTTGTTCGCGCCTATATGTTGAACAGCTTCCGTTTATTAAAAATTAATATAATAAATTAAATAACATATCAATTGACTTTTTTCGTCAAAATTGATATATTCATAGATACATCAATATTAAACAGTGAAGAGGTACTCTGCATGAAAAAATACGTAATGGCTGTAGTCGGCGCGACCGGAATGGTCGGTTCGAAGTTTTTGAAGGTATTGGAAGAAAGACAACTTCCCGTATCCGAATATTATCTGTTCGCGTCCAAAAAATCTGCCGGTAAACAAATAGAATTCATGGGCAAAACCCATACCGTAATAGAACTTACTCCCGAGAACATAAAGGGTAAAGGCATTCAAATAGCTCTGTTTTCGGCAGGCGGCTCGGTTTCCAAAGAGTTTGCTCCGCAATTCGCCGCACTTGGCGCAACCGTAATCGACAACTCCAGCCAATGGCGTATGTATGACGACGTTCCGTTGGTAGTACCCGAAGTCAACGGCGAAGAAGCTTTGAACAACCACGGCATTATAGCAAACCCGAACTGCTCCACCATACAGGCAGTAGTCGCATTAAAGCCTTTGGACGACGCCTTCGGTATCAAACGCGTAGTTTATTCCACTTATCAAGCCGTTTCCGGCGCAGGCGTTGCCGGATATAACGATCTGAAAGACGGAACGACGACAAAGTTCCCCTATCCGATCAAAGGCAACGTATTGCCGCATATCGACGTCTTCCTGCCGAACGGGTACACAAAGGAAGAGGAAAAGATGATAAAGGAAACCAGAAAGATCTTGAAAAAACCCGATCTGCGCGTTACCGCTACCACCGTCCGCGTCCCCGTTTTCCACGGACACTCGGAATCGATCAATATCGAATTCGAACGTCCCTGCACCGTAGAAGGTATCAAAAAAGCTTTGTCTACTATGCCCGGTTTGATCATTGTTGACGACCCCGCAAACCTTAAATACCCGATGCCCATCTATGCGGAAGACACGGACGAAGTCTACGTCGGCAGGATCAGATTGGACGAATCCGTTGAAAACGGTTGCAACATTTGGGTAGTGGCAGATAACATCAGAAAGGGCGCAGCTACGAACGCCGTACAAATCGCAGAATATCTTATATCGAAAGACGCCATTAAATAAGGAGGTCAACATGTCTATTTTCAAAGGAGCGGCAACAGCGCTGATAACTCCGTTTATCGACGACAAAGTCGATTTCAAGAGTTTGGAAACTTTGGTTGACAGACAGCTTGAAAACGGAATAGACGCTCTTATCATCAACGGCACTACCGGTGAACCCACGACGATGACCCACTTCGAACGTACCGCCGTCGCGGGTGCTGTCATTGAACACGTCAAAAAACGCGTACCCGTAATTTTGGGAGCAGGCAGCAACAACACCTATACAGCGATCGAGTACGCGAAAGAAAACGAGCAATTAGGCGCGGACGCAATTTTGACCGTCACGCCTTATTACAATAAGTGCACTCAATCCGGATTGGTGGCGCATTACAAAGCCATAGCCGACGCAGTCGATCTACCCGTAATCATGTATAACGTTCCCGGACGTACCGGCGTAAACATCGCGCCCGAAACCTGCCTGAAGCTTGCCGGCTACCGCGGTATATCCGCTATAAAGGAAGCCAGCGGCAACATCAATCAGTACATGGCGTTAAACCGCCTGATCGACGGAAAGATGGATATATATTCGGGCGACGACGGCTTGGTCTATCCCCTGCTTGCCTTGGGCGCAAAGGGCGTTATTTCGGTTGCATCCAACGTCGCGCCGCAATATATGCACGACATGGTATATAAATTCTTCGAAGGCGATTGGAAAACTTCCCTGGAAATGCAACAGAAAATCGAGCCGTTGGTAAAGGCGTTATTCGCAGAAGTCAACCCCATTCCCGTAAAATGCGCGCTGAAGCTGATGGGAATCATTCCCGACGATTATATGCGTTTACCTCTGACCCGTTCCGAAAAAGTTGACGAAATGCGCAAAGCGTTGAACGATTTCGGCATTCAGACGGAGGCATAAGATGCGTATAATTTTGACGGGTGCCGTAGGCACGATGGGAAAGACCACCGTTAACACTATCGCATTACACCCCGAATGTCAAATCGTCGCAGGTGTAGATAAATTTGCGGACGGCGCTAACTACTCTTTTCCCGTATATACGGATATTTCCAAAGTCGGCGAAACCGCAGATTGCCTGATAGATTTTTCGGTAAAAGCCGCTCTTCCGGGAATATTGACTTACATAACCGAAAAGAAACTTCCCGCCGTTCTTTGCACCACGGGATACGATGCCGAGGATATAAAGGCTATAGAAGAAGCTGCTAAAACCGTTCCTATCTTACGTTCGGGCAACATGTCGGTAGGCATCAACGCTTTGATAAAACTCGTCAAAGAAGCGGCGGCGGCGTTACCGGGCGCCGATATCGAAGTCATCGAAGCGCATCATCACAACAAAGCCGACGCCCCTTCGGGAACGGCTAAAATGTTGGTTGCCGCGGCAAAAACCGCTCGTCCCGAATTAGTTCCCGTCTACGGCAGAGAAGGCTTGGTCGGCAAAAGAAAACCCGAAGAAATAGGCGTTCACGCCATCAGGGGCGGTTCAATCGTCGGAAAGCACGAAGTTATGTTCATAATGAACAACGAAGTCGTCACTTTGAAACACGAAGCCGAAAATAAAGGTATCTTTTCGGAAGGCGCAGTCAGCGCGGCGAAGTTCCTGGTCAATGCAAAACCCGGACTGTATTCGATGGCTGACGTATTGGATAAATAATATAATAAAAGTGCTAACTGCAAAAAGCCGCGGTTTAATACCGCGGCTTTTTTGATCGATCCGTCTACTTTTTCGGTAATTCCATTATAATGGTAACCGGACCCGCATTGCTTTGCAGTATAGTCATGTCGGCGCCGAATACTCCGTACTTTACGGGAATTCCTTCGGCTTCCAAACACTTCCCCATATAC
>DVNF01000164.1 GCA_018714575.1 Candidatus Stercoripulliclostridium merdigallinarum | reverse complement strand
CGTCATGGAAAACGCCGATACCGTAACCGAGTTTTTGTTGGAAGTTGCGACAGGGGCGTTACTTGCGTCCGATACCCCCATGTTCGACGCGGTATATTATGCGACTACCGCCACAGACGAGGCGGAAATCGCGCTGTATCGGGATTTTTATACGTTACAGATCGCTAAGTGTTTGAACGCGGGATTGACGCGCGCATACAACGCGGAAAACGGCATAGGTAATTCTGCCGAAGCCGCCGAAAAGCTTGCCGTTTTGTTTGAAAAGCTGTCGGGACTGGAACACGAGGACAGGGAATTCGTTTCTAAGAACGAATTGCAATACCTGTTCGATACCGCAGTCGAAATTTCGCGGATAACGGCGGTAACTGCGGAAGACGTGGCGACTCTTTCCGCTGCCGACAGAGGAAGTATAGCGGCTTTCGGCGACTTTGCAGAGGCGCTGATAGATTCCGGAAAACTGTCCGGGGGCTTGGATATATTCGCTTCGACGTTTGTCGCAAACGTAATTTACGACGTGGTAACGGCGGCAGCCGACGACGTCACGACCAATAATTAATTCCGGGAGGATGAAATGAGTACGGTTTTAAGGACTGAAAAGGTTTGCAAATCCTTTGGCGAACAACAGGTTCTGCACGAAGTAGACCTGGAAATATACAAGGGCGATTTCGTTTCGATCGTCGGTTCCTCCGGTTCGGGCAAGTCTACTCTGCTGACCATTCTGGGCGGCATCGACAGACCGACTTCGGGAAAAGTTTATTTGGGCGACGAATGTATCAGCTCTGCCGGCGAAAAACAGTTGGCAGTCCTGCGCCGCACGAAGATAGGTTTCGTATTCCAATTTTTTAACCTTGCGCCGTACCTGACAGCCGAAGAAAACGTCTTGTTGCCGATAATGCTTTCGGGCAGAGTGACCGCGGAGCAACGCAAAAAAGCCGCCGATTTAATGGAATATCTGGGTATAGCGGATTGCGCTAAAAAGCTTCCCGGTAAAATGTCAGGCGGCGAACAACAGCGCGTTGCAATAGCTCGCGGGCTTGTATTCGACCCCGAAGTCATATTGTTGGACGAGCCTACGGGCAACCTGGACAGTAAGTCCAGCCTGGAGATCATGCGCCTGTTGAAGCGTATAAACAGCGAAATGTCCGCGACGATAGTACAAGTCACGCACTCCGAATTCAACGCCGCGTTCGGTAATCGCATAATTGCGATAAAGGACGGCAAGATCAACGCTTTGGAAGTGTCCGATCTCGGGACCGATTCCTGTTTTTCTACAGGCAAGGGCGTAGCGGCTGTGGCGGATCCCGCGCCTGAACGCACGGCGGAAAACATAGTGGAAAATATAGTGGAAAATGTAATGGGAAATGTGACAGAAAGTCACGAAAACGATACCGAAAACACGGATTAAGGAAACCTGAAACGGCAGGTTTGAAAAACGACTAGCGATACAATCGAAAGGGGACGGATCGAACTCGGCTTCCGTATATGAAAGCATTTTTAAGGCATATACTCCGCAGTGCGGACGCATCGAAAGTTCAGATGACGGTAATTATCGTCACTATCGCCGTGGTTACGGCGATGATTTTCGTGTCCTTTTCGCTGTCGGATATTTTCTATAACATCAACATGGCGGAATACGACAGGGTGGCTGACGGCGCGGACATACTGATCGGCAGTAATTTTTCCACGAACACCATGTTTTCGATGAACCGCGCGAAAGCCGTGCTGGCTTCGATGCCCGAGGTAAAGGAAGCAGATTATTTTTACAAGACGTCCAGCGTAATGAAAACGGACGACAGGTCGAAAACGGTGATGATAGAAGCCACCGATCTGTCCGATTATCTGAAAAGGCATCCCGTCTATTTCGCCGACGAGTTTACCCCGTCGGACCTGGGCGACGGCGCCGAGAACCAAGCGTATTACGAGGAATTGGTTTCCAACTATCCCGCAGTTGTAGTCGGTCAAAGCTTTGCGGAAGCGAACGGCATAGCCGTAGGGGATATCATAGAAGTTTACCTTCCCATGCATGAAAACTACATCAGCCTTTTGGTCAGGTACATAGCCGTCAACGAAGGAATTTTCTCGTCTGCCGCCGACGTCAACATCCTGACCGATTTTTCTGCGGTGGGCAACATAGGCATGATAACGGCAGCCTACGTCAGATTATACGATCCGGACGATTTCGATTCCGTTCGCGAGTATTTGCAAACGGCTTTCCCCGCGGTGGAAGTCACCGAAGGCAACAACTATGACGACGTTATGGCAATAGTGCATAACAACACATTATTGTTGTCGATAGGTTTGGTGTTTTTGATAGTCACGATGTCGCTGATACTGTTTACCTCCTACCTGATAATCGCCAGGAACCGTATGAGCGAGATGGTGGTATTCAAAGCCGCCGGAGCCACTCCCGGGCAGGTCGCCGGGATAATGCTTGCGGAAGTTTCTTTTTACGCCGTGATAGGCGCGGCGATAGGATTGATCCTGGGACGATTGGTAATGGCTGTCGCGGTGACGGCGTTGGTACCCAGAGGAACGGGCATTGTCGATTATGCGGTATGGAAATACCTGTGTTCTTTTGTTTTAGCTTTTGCGGTAACCGTTTTGGCGTCTTTGGGACCCGTAGTATCGGTCAGCAAGAAATCGGTCAGGGAGCTTTCTTCCAATTCTTTTAAATTCCATAAGCCGGCAAAACCTTATATTTTGCCGATAGCGCTATTATTGACTGCGGGCGCCGTAGCCGCATATCTGACTACGGACGGGATATTCCTTGCGGTTTCCGCGGTAGCCGTGATCGCTACCGCCGCGTTCACCGCGCACAGCTTGGTACCGTATGTTTTAAAGCTGTTCGGGACGTTGACGTCTAAATATCCGAAAGGCGGCGCATTTGCCGTGGCAGGCTTGGGAGCGGTAAGGAATAACGCCATGATGTCGGTGACGACTTTGGTGGCGGTGGTTATAGCGTTTTCTTATCTGGTAGTCGAAGTCGTCGGCATGGTGCAAGGCGCGATAGTGCCTTTTGGAATCCGTTATCGCGCCGATTTGGTAGTCAATATTTCCAGGGATACGGGCGATTATACTTTGGCAGAGGTGGATAACGAAATCAATGCCGTTCACGGCGTAGAATGGTCGGGACGGTTTAATTCGTTCGATTATTACGTACCCGGCTCCGATTCGGACGAATGGACGATTTACGGAGTCGAGGATATGAAAACGTTGGAACATTGTATAATTCCCGCCGATTCCTTGGACGATATCTCCGAACGTTGGAACGCCGCTATATCCGAAGGAAAGCACCCGATAGTGCTGTCGCGCGACATGGCTTTGCGTTGCGGATACGATATAGGCGACGAGGTAATCGCTTCCCCGTCCGATATAGACTATTCCGACGACGTATCCGCTTTTGTATTGGTCGGTATCGACGAAACCGTGACCGAATACGACAGGGTGGGTTACGTAGAATTTTCGCAGCTTGCGGTCTATCGCGATTCTTGCATTTATTTGGTGGACGTTGCGGACGACGCCGACGTTACGGCTGTGTTTTTGGCGTTGCGCGACAGAATAGAAGCGTTGGATATTCCTTTGGCGTTTACTTTGGACTTTGACGAATGGGCGTATGCCGGCACAAGGTCTTTGGCAGGGGTAGGCTCGTTGCTGACTTTGGTGCAGATTTTGGTTTACGTCGTTGCGGTAATAGGTATTGTCAATATCTCGACCGTGACCTTCTTCGACAGGCGCAGCGAATTTAAATTGTATTCTATCATCGGTATGTCGGCAGGCGACCATATGCGGTTTTCGTTGGGCGAAGCCTTGATTGCCGGCGGCACGGGAGCTTTGACGGGATTTTTGATAGGCTTCGGTATCAATCTGTTGGTGCCGTCGCTTGGATCGATAATTTCCAAATATTTGGCTTTGGAAGTTTTCCCGGTGTGGCTGGTCGTGGTTACTTTGGCGGCGTTCGCGCTGTTTATCGGCTGCTGGCTGGCGATAGCGGCGGCTTCGGCAAAGGATCTGAAGCCCGAATCGATCAACGAACGTCCGCGCGTATGACGCGCGTTTAAAAGTTATATACCGTTTTTATTTATAATCAGTTGCGAAAAAAGCAAAAGAGTGCTAAACTCTAATAATAATCAGAAATTAGAAGCAAAAGTTTCCTTTGCGTAATTTTGCGCGGGACAACGGAACAAAGGAGAATATCGTCTATGCCGACAAATAAAAACGTAATTGACACTCTGACCGAACGCGGATTTATAAAACAAACCGTCTACGGCGACGAGCTGTACGAGCTTTTGGGGAAACAGAGCGTGCCTTTTTATGTCGGCTTCGACCCGACCGCAGACAGCTTGCACGTGGGACACTTCCTGGTGTTAATGGCTATGGCGCATATGCAACGCGCAGGGCATAAACCTATCGTATTGCTTGGCGGCGGTACGGGAATGGTAGGCGACCCTTCGGGCAGAACGGATATGCGTTCAATGATGACAAAGGAAACCATCGCCCATAACGTAGCTTGCTTCAGGCAACAGATGTCCCGCTTTTTAAGCTTTGAAGGCGAAAACGCCGCAGTTATGGTGGATAACGGCGAATGGCTGTTGAGCTTGAATTATATCGACTTTTTGCGCGAAGTCGGTTCGGTTTTCACCGTAAACCGTATGCTTACCGCCGAATGCTTTAAAAACCGCATGGAAAAAGGGCTCAGCTTTTTGGAATTCAACTATATGTTGATGCAAGCATACGACTTTTTGGTGCTGTACAGGAAATACGGAGTAGTTTTGGAATGCGGCGGCGACGATCAATGGTCAAACATGCTTGCCGGAGTCGACTTGATCCGCAGAAAGGAACAAGCTCCCGCCTATGCGATGACTTTTTCGCTGTTGCTGACTTCGGAAGGCAAAAAGATGGGCAAGACGATGAACGGAGCCGTTTGGCTGGATAAAAACAAGACTTCGCCCTATGATTTCTATCAATATTGGCGTAATATCGACGATAACGACGTCGAAAAGTGCATGGGCTTCCTGACTTTTATGCCGATGGACGAAATCAAACAAATGACTTCCTGCTATACTGTGGACGAAAACGGAGTAAAACACTTTGACGGCGCTATCAACGCCGCAAAGGCGCGTTTGGCATACGAAGTCACAAAGATAGTACACGGCGAGGAAGAAGCCGACAAGGCCCGCCGTCAGGCAGAGGGCGCGTTCGGCGGCGGCGACGAAATGCCGGAAGCCGCAATATCCGCTACGACCGTAAAAGTAGCCGATATGTTGGTGGAATTGGGACTGGCAAAGAGCAAAGGCGAAGCCAAACGCCTGATAGAGGGCGGCGGTATTCGCTTGAACGACGATAAAGTCGCTTCGTTCGACGCCGATATTCCCTCGGCATTGCTGGAAACGGGATTCGTCCTGCACAAAGGCAAGAAACAGCACATTAAGATCAGCGTTAAGTAATGGAGTATCTGGGGGTAGCCGACGGCGAATATACCGCTGAATACGTGGTAAACCGCAGTCGGTTTATATGCACGGTCACACGTGCGGCGGACGTCGAAGCAGGGTTCGAGTTTGTACAAAAGATACGCCGCCGCTATCCCGACGCCACGCATAATCCCTATGCGCTGATAGGCACTCCCGAATCGGGCGCGTTCAGATTTTCCGACGACGGCGAGCCGCAGGGCACGACCGGAGCGCCTATCATGAACGCCGTCAGAATGCAGTCTTTGTATTGTACCGCCGTGGTCGTGACAAGGTATTTCGGCGGCATAAAGCTGGGCGCCGGCGGATTGGTTCAAGCCTATTCCACGGCAACCGCAATGGGGCTTGCGGCGGCTGAAATCGTCCGATACAGGCTGTCCGCAGTTTATACCTTGGAAATAGGATATTCGGAATACAAAGGTTTGGAACAGGTGCTTCGGGCTGCCGAAGCTAAGGTTTTGGATACCGAATACTCCGATTCCGTAAAAGTTACCTTTTCGGTGCCGCAAGAGGCGGAAGACAACCTGAAACGCGCGATAATGGCTTTGACCGCAGGACAGGCGGAAAGGCTGACTGAAATTGAAAGAAAATATATTACATATAAGAGGTAGTAATATGAAAATCACTTTAACGAAACAAAAAAAGGTCAAACCCGACTATTCGAAGCTTGGATTCGGTAAATATTTTACCGATCATATGCTGGTGATGGACTACCGCGACGGCAAGTGGCAAGAACCCGAAATTGTACCTTATCAGCCCTTCGCTATGGATCCGTCTACCTGCGTATTGCACTACGGCCAAGGCATTTTCGAAGGTTTGAAAGCGTACAAGGACAGTAACGGCAAAGTTACTCTGTTCCGTCCCTACGACAACTTCAGACGCATGAACCGTTCCGCGGAAAGACTGTGCATGCCGACTTTGGACGTCGAAGAAACCGTCGAGAACCTGAAAAAATTGGTCATGATAGACGAAGATTGGATCCCCACGGCTCCGGGAACTTCGCTGTACATTCGTCCCACGATGATCGCGACAGACGAGATGTTGGGCGTGCACCCCAGCCACAGCTACCGCTTCTTTATCATTCTTTCCCCCGTCGGCAGCTACTATGCCGCAGGTCTGACCCCCACAAAGATAATGATAGAGGATCAATACGTGCGCGCACCTTTGGGCGGCACGGGCGAAGCAAAGTGCATGGGCAACTACGCGTGCAGCTTGTTGGCAGGCGATATAGCCAATAAAAAAGGCTACGAGCAAGTGCTGTGGTTGGACGGCAAAGAACATAAGTACGTCGAGGAAGTCGGCGCAATGAATATGTTCTTCGTGTTCGACGGCGTAGTAAAAACCCCCGCGTTGGTAGGTTCGATTTTGCCCGGCATAACCCGTGATTCGGTCATCCGCGTGTTGGAACACGAAGGAATGCCGGTGGAAGAATGCCGTATCTCCGTTGACGATATCAGGGCGGCTATAAAGAACGGACATATGAACGAAGCTTTCGGTTCGGGCACCGCGGCGGTAATTTCTCCCGTCGGCGTGTTGGGAATCGACGGAACCGATTGGACGATCAATAACTTCGAAATGGGCAAGATAACCTCTTTCCTGTATGACAAGCTGACCGGTATTCAAACCGGAAGATACCCCGATCCGTTTGGTTGGGTTGTCCACGTTAATTAAATAATTTTCTTCCCGAAGAAGGAAATAGAGGGAGCGTTATCGCTCGAAAAAAAATGATAGTAAGAAAAAGTCTGTACTTACCGTACGGGCTTTTTTTGTTGGAATAAAATTAATATTCGGGAAGAAAATTATTACGCGCACTTCGGGATTCTTTTCCGTCAGATAGGACGAAATCGGGCAAAGCCCGACGCCTTATCGTCCCTCAAAATGGCGGCTCGGTCGAGTACCTTTGTACACTTC
>DVNF01000163.1 GCA_018714575.1 Candidatus Stercoripulliclostridium merdigallinarum | reverse complement strand
TAAACAAAGCGACCAGCTTGTGTTTCAGCGGCAGCTCCCCCCACTTCAAGCTCCGCCTTTTGTTATCAGCCATCGAAACGATATCCCATTCCTCTTAGCGTTACTATATATTCGGCGCATTCCCCCAGGCTCTTTCGCAGCAATTTGATATGCGTATCCAAGGTTCTGTCGTCGCCGTAAAAATCGTAACCCCAAACTTCGTTTAACAATTTTTCGCGGGACAAAGCTATGCCGCGATTTTTTACCATGAAAAACAATAATTCGTACTCTTTCGGGGAAAGATCGACGGGAACGCCGTCCACATAGACGATCCTGGCGGTAAAATCGACTTTTAATTTGCCGTGTTCGTACACGTCTTTGGCGTCCGTAGCCCCGGAACGGCTCATGATCGCGTTGATCCGCAGCATCAATTCCTTCGGAGAAAAGGGCTTTGGCAGATAGTCGTCCGCGCCGATTTCGAATCCGTGGATCTTGTCGTAAGTTTCCGTCCTGGCGGACAGCATGATAACGGGAATTTTTGAAAATTTTCTGATCTCGCGTACCGCGGAAAAGCCGTCCAATTCGGGCATCATCACGTCCATTATCACAATGTCGTAATTTCCGCCGCGCACCTTTTCGATGGCTTCCAATCCGTCGGCGGCTTCGCCGTAAGAATAGCCTTCCAGCGCGCAGTATTTTGCTACAAGTTCGCGTATCGAGGGTTCGTCGTCGACAATTAAAACTTTATACATATCTCCTCCGTCGTGGGTCTAGCCGCGGCGGTATTCCCAATCGCAGCTCTTTTTTTCGGGTAAAGTGACGGTTTCGGTGGATACCGTGCCGTCTTTTTCGTAAGTGATCCTGATAGTTTCGTTAACTGCTTTTTCGTTTAACAGCGCCACCCATTGCGCCCTTGTGGAAATAGTTTCGCCGTCCACTTCGACTATATACGCGCCTTCCGGAATGACTTCGGCGCCGGAGTTGTCGGATACGTACAATCCGCTGGCCATCGCTCCGCCGGAGCTGACTTCCTTAAAACGCAGCATATCGGTATCGACTCTGCCGGGAGCATATCCCTGTTCCATAATGCCCACCGCCGCAGTCACGGCGTCCGACAACGGGATCGCAAAGCCTATGCCTTCGGCGTCGGGTGCCAGGCTCTTTGCGTTGACTATTCCTATCAACGCTCCGCGCAGATCGAACAAACCGCCGCCCGAATTACCTGCGTTCAGGGACATATCCAGCTGGATCAGATCCATCTTTCTGTCCCCCACCATTACCGTGCGGTTGCTTGCCGCGATATAGCCTACCGCCACCGATCCGCCCAGATCGCCCAAGGGATTGCCTACGGCTATGACCTGCTGTCCCGCCTGAGGCTGCACGCCCGTCCCGGATACCGCCGCCTTCAAGCCTATCGCCGAACAGTCTACGGCTATTTTGATCACGGCAATATCTCCGGCTTCGTCGCCCTTTGCCCACAAAGCGTCGCATTTGGTGCCGCCGGGAAGAGTGACTTTTATTTCGCCCGCGCCCTTTACGACGTGGCAGTTGGTTATTATGTAAGCGGCGTCTTCGCCCGTGCCGTCGGCGTTAACTTCGGATACGGCTATGACTACGCCGGAGCCTCTGCCCGCCTCTGCCGCGTCGATTTCGACAACGCTGTGTTTGGCAAGCTCCGCCGCCTTTACCGCGCCCAATTCTTCGCCCGTATACGATATATCCGTCAGAATTTCGCCGGTGACGGTCGGATCGTCGTACAATACGGCCGTCATATCCGATTTAGAATCGCCCGCCGTAGCCAAAAACGCTCCTAAGTATCCCGCGCCTACCAACAAAGCCGCTCCGATCAGCACAGCCAATACTATGGCAAGACCCGACGGCTTTTGCCTGACGGGCTGTACCCTTGGTATCCTGGACCTGACTTCATAACTCCTTCTGCCGTTACCGTTATACATCGTACCTCTTTCGGAGCCCCTTTCGGCGGCGCATAATTACTTATTTTTTCCTACAGCTGTAAATATACTCCTTAATTATGAACTTTGTATGAATTAAGCGTGAATTCGCCGCATTATTTACCGAATTTTGTTTTGTAAGCCGCTATGGCGTCGATAATGGCTTGCCTTGCGACTTCGGCGTTTTCGACCTTTACTACGGCAGTCTCCTTGCCTTCCAGATTCTTGTAAACCATGAAAAAGTGGCTGATTTCGTCCATAATATGCGGCGGCAACTCGGCTATGTCGTGATAGACGTTCCAGCTGGGATCTTTGAACGGAATGGCTATGATCTTTGTGTCCATGTATCCGTCGTCGATCATCGTTATCATGCCGATAGGATAGCAACGGCACATGGCAAGCGGTCTGATGACTTCGCTGGACAAAACCAACACGTCCAACGGGTCCAGATCGTCCGCGTATGTCAAAGGAATAAAACCGTAGTTGGCGGGATAATGCGTCGAAGTATACAATACCCTGTCCAATATCAACAGTCCCGTTTCCTTGTCCAATTCGTATTTGTTCTTACTGCCCTTTGAAATTTCGATGACTGCCAAAAAATCTTCGGGTTTGATACGTTCGGGATTGACGTCGTGCCAAATGTTGTTCATATACCGTCTCCTTTCAGGCCGTTGCCTGTATTTTTCGGTTTCAAGCTGCCGTTTACGGCTGTTCGGATACCCTATTTCCAATTATTCTGTTCTACACCGCTATCTGTATACGGTCGTCAACGGTTGACTTCGTCCAGATAACTTGCCATCAGATCCGCCGCGTGCGTCAATACCGCCAACGGATACTTTTCGTAAGCCGCAGCCATGACCTTGCCGCCGTGAGAGTTCCTTTCGTCAAAGCTGCCCATGTGCCAATTTATGGCAATGGCTTCTTCCCGGGTCAGTCGCATAAACCCGTTTATTATGTATACGGATTTTTCGCCGTGCCCGTAAGGCAACGCATCGTCTATCGTGTAATACGGTACCTGCGCCCACGATCCGTCGGCTTGCTTTTGGTTGCGGTAATCGATTTTATACATCGAGATCTTGCATACGTCGTGCAACAATCCGCATATCGCAACGCTTTCGTCGCCTATCTTTTCCGCCCACGGTTTAGCCTCGTTTTCGACTAACTCTTTCAGGCGGAAATAGACGTTCAGACTGTGGCGGACTAATCCGCTTTCCTCGGCAAGGTGGAACCTCGACGACGCCGGCGCAGTGAAAAAATCGGATTTTTTCAGATAATCCAATAACGCCGCGGAGCCTTCCCGGCGAATGTTCTGTTCGTAAATTGCGATAAAATCGTCCTTGTAACTCATTTCTTACAGCTTCTCCTTGCTTTCAAAGGCAAACGCTACCGATTCGGGTTCGATAAACATCGGCTCCGAACCGTTTGCGGTATAAAATACATGCTTTCCGGCGATCATGCCGCATTTCAGACCGGCGGCGCCTATTTGCGTTTCGGCTATCACCCTGCGTTCTACGCCTTCGGTAATAGCTATGTATGACGACGCGGCGTCCGAATATAAAATATATTTATACCCTTCCATCGGGGAAACCGCGCCTTCCGGAAGATGCGAAAAGCCGACCGCCTTTACCGTTTCCCTGTCCCAATCTATACAGTTTACCGAAGTAAATTTAAATATTTCGCCGTTTTTTGCCGCAAACAGCAGATATTCCCCGTCCGAGCGAGCGGCTTTGAACGAAGTATTCGGAAACCTGTCGATCACGGGGTACGGATATCCGACGTAAGCGCCGCCCGAAGGCATATACAGGTATAATTTCTTTCCCGCGGCAACCAATAAATAAATTTTTTGTCGCACGCCGACGGCTTGAACGCCGCTGATCCCGTGCCGAACGAACAACAAGACGGGCTCCGTCCATTCCGCGCCGTCGTATGATCTTCTTTCGTATACTCCGCCGTTTAACGCATAGTAGAATCGGTATTCGCCTTTTACAGACAGAAATGCCCAATCCTGCGGCTTCGGCTGAGTTTTTTTGAATATATTCATCGTAAATATCTTAAACTATTCCGCCTTATAAGTCAATATATAATAAAAAATACGCGCGTATGCGCGAAACGGTTTCGTCATTTTTTTCGCTCGAAGTGCGCCTTCGTTAACGTCAAACGCCCGAGGGCAGGAGTTTGGTAAGACCTGAACATTCCGCATTCGGGCGTTTTTAAATATCTGACCGTTTATCCGTTCGACTGTTACTTTTTCATGTCCAGCACTTTCTTTGCGTGTTCGACGACGTCGGAAACTTCCAGATTATAGACTTTACGCAGATAGTCGACTTTGCCGACTTCGCCGAACTTTTCCCTGACGCCGATCCTGTACATGGGAACGGGGTAATTTTCGGCGGCGGCTTCGGCCACGGCAGAGCCCAATCCTCCGCAAACGTTGTGGTTTTCCAAGGTCAAGGCGCATCCTGTCTTTTTAAAGGAATTTATTATGGTTTGGGTATCCAAAGGCTTCCATACGGGACAACAAATTACCTCTGCCGAAACTTCTTCTTTTTCCAGCTCCGCTGCTGCGTCCAATGCCGTTTCGACCATTATTCCGGACGCGACAAAGGTGATGTCTATACCTTTGCGCAACACTTCGGCGCGCATAAGATCGAACTTACAATCGCTGTCGTGCAACAGCCGCGGATTCTTCCTGTGCAACCTGATATAGACGGGTTTGGGGTAGTCCAGGATCTTTGGCAACGCGGCGTTTAACTCTGCCGCGTCGGTGGGTTCGTACAACAGAATATCGGGTATTGCGCGATATATCGCCATATCTTCAAAGGGCATGTGAGTGCCGCCGTTCAGCTGTGCGGCGATACCGGGGTCTGTCCCTACGATTTTGACGTTTTGTTTGGCGTAGCAAATGGAAATCATGGCTTGGTCGGCTATTCTCCTGGACGCAAACGGCGCAAACGAGGTGATAAAGGGAATGTATCCGTAGGTCGATAAACCTGCGGCTATGCCCGCCATATTGGCTTCTGCTATGCCCACGTTCAACGCTCGGTCGGGAAATTCCTTTTCCAAAGCTATCGTTCCGGCGCACTTTGCAAGGTCGGCGTCCACGACTACGACTTTCGGGTTCGTCGTCATGGTTTTGCGGAGGAAATCGACTAGTACGTCGCGCATCAAGGTTTTTTCGTTAATCTCCATTTCTGCACTCTCCTTCCAATTCTTTTATGGCTTTGTCGCGGTCGTCGGCGGAGATGTTCATCGAATGGCTGCCGACTTTTGCCGCTTCTACAAAGGAAACGCCCTTGCCTTTTACGGTGTTCAAAATAATCATTTTGGGCTTGCCGGTCAAAGCTTTGGCTGCGGTAACGGCGGCGTCGATTGCCTCTACGTCGTTTCCGGGGATATCCCAAACGGCAAAGTTAAAGGCGCGCCATTTGTCGGCAAGCGGCTCCAGATCGTTAATTTCCGCCGTCGTGCCGTCAAGTTGCATTTTGTTGTAGTCGGTAAAGACGATCAAATTGTCCAGGTGGTGACTGCCGGCGTACATAGCCGCTTCCCATATCTGACCTTCCTGGCTTTCGCCGTCGCCGATTATGGCATATATCGTGGCGCCGTCCTTGGAAAGCTTACTGCCGATTCCTGCGCCTACCGCCGCAGACAGCCCTTGACCCAACGACCCGGCAGTCATATCTACGCCGGGAGTTTTGTTCATATCGCAATGGCTGGGCAGTCTTGTACCGTCCTTGTTCAGCGTTTTCAATTCCTCTTTCGGGAAGAAACCTACTTCCGCCAACGCCGCATAAATAGCGGGACCGGCGTGACCTTTGCTGCAAATCAACCTGTCGCGCCCTGCCATTTTGGGATTTTTCGGATCGTAGCGCATGTGTTTGCCGTACAGTACGGCAAGGACGTCGGCAATAGACAAACAGCCTCCTATATGTCCTACGCCTATGGAAGCGATAGCTTCGACGATGTTTTCCCTGATATTATTCGCCAATTTTTTTAACCGAACGATTTCGGCGTCCATATCCGGAACCTCCTTTCATTACTAATTTTATTGTAGCCGTGAGCCTGATTTCTGTCAACAGAGAATTTGCGAAAGGTCATCCTTTCGCAAATCCGCAATCTTGATAAAAAAGTTTCGGTTGTGATCGATAAACGAAACTGCGGGGCTCTAGCGTTCCTCTCGGAAATACGACAATCCCAAAGCCGCCGGCGGCTGAGATTCCCTTCTGCTGATTATGCTGGTTATGATCAAAACGACTATCGTTGCAAGGTACGGTATCATTTTAATGGCTTCCGCTTGCGCTGTGCTGCCGGTATTTAAATATTGCGGCAGTAAATATAACAAGCTGAAAATAAAAGAGCCTAAAATTGCCCAATTCGGACGCCATACCGTAAATATTACCAACGCAACTGCCAACCAACCGAAATCGGATATAAAATATTCGATATTTCCGTTTCTTTGGTCAAACAGATAAAATAAACCACCCAGTCCGGCTATTGCGCTTCCAAGCAATGTGGCGACGTATTTATATTTCGTTACCGAAATGCTTGCGGCGTCAGCCGTGGCGGGATTTTCACCGACCGCCCTAAGATTTAACCCTATTCTGGTACGTTTTAAAACTATTGCGCTGATTATAGCTATTATTATCGCAAGATAAACTAAGGCGCCGTAGGATAAAAACAGCGTTTCGAACCAATTAGGATTATCTCCGATCGGAAAAGATGTTTTAAAAATGTTGCTGATATCGGTAAAGCCCGCTTTATCTGCCCTGCCGCCAAAATAATTCAACATACCGATACCGAAAGTCGTAATTGCCAAGCCTGTAACGTTTTGATTGCATTTTAACGTTGTAGTCAGTACGTTATATATCATACCGCCCAGACAAGCAAATATAACGGTAAACAAAATCAAAGTGATTGCGGCGCCAAACGGTTGTATATTATCCTCGCCGACGATCGACACATAGGTAGTGGCGCCCAAAATGCTGCCCAATCCGCCAAGGCACATGATACCCGGCGTTCCAAGGTTCAAATTTCCCGATTTTTCGGTTATAGTTTCACCTACACAGCCGTACAAGTAAACGGCACTAAGCCTAATTGCACTCCTAAGTAATGTCAAAAACATCAGGCTTTTACCTCCTTGGTGTCTGCGGTAACTTGATTATTTAAGGAATTTTCTGCGGCGGTTTGTGCGGTCTTTCCTTTATTTTTATCTTTCTTTTTATGGAAAACTATTTTATAGTTGATAAAGAATTCGCTGCCTATGACAAAGAAGAAGAAAATTCCGGTAATTATATCCGAAAACGAATTGCTGCCCGGGAAAAAGTTGGTAGCAAGGTGCGCCGAACCTTGATCTATAAACGTATACAATAACGATGTAAACGCCATCATAAAGGGATTAAACTTGCCAAGCCAAGCCACCAATATCGCGGTAAAGCCCCTGCTTTGAACGGTATCCGCGGATATCATATAGTTGGTGCCGGCAAATAATAAATAACCCGCCAAGCCGCATAAAACGCCGCCCAAGACCATTGTGCGGATGATGACCTTTTTAATGTTTATGCCGACGTATTTCGCCGTATTTTGGCTTTCGCCGACTACAGTCAATTCATATCCGTGCTTGCTGAATCTAAAATATATGAACATCAAAACTGTCACTATCGCGACAATTATAATATTTAATATATAGTTTTGACCGCCAATCAACGGCAGTCTGCCCGTTTGTTGGGCGGGCATGATACCCGAACCGGATTTTATCCAAACGGCAATACAAATATTTACTGTTTGCATAGCCACATAGTTCATCATCAATGTAAACAGCGTTTCGTTTGTATTCCATTGCGCTTTGAATATAGAAGGTATTACCGACCAAGCAATTCCAAACGTCACAGACATTGCAAACATTATCAGCAACAGCACCGGTTCGCTGACCTTGTCGCCGAATTCCATTACGCAAATTGCCGAACCTAACGCCCCCATCAGAACCTGTCCTTCGGCGCCTATATTCCAAAATTTCATCTTAAATGCCGGCGACAACGCCAAAGCTATTATCAACATTATCGCCGTATTTTGGAATAAGTTCAATAATCTTCTGCCCGATCCGCCGAACACGGAATCTATCATGTACGTCGTGAACTTACCGAAGCTGGCTCCGCCGGACACGATGGCGCAAACCAACGATCCGATAAATAGCGCGATAACTACGGCAATTATTCTGATTATCCAGCCTTTCCATGCAGGATATTCCGTTCTTTTTACAAGGTGAAACAGACGGGTTTTTTCTTTTTTCTTTTCGGCAATCATCTATTTTTTCACCTCTTTTTTCTTTTTCGATATTTTGATTATCAGCTTTTGCGTTCCTTTGTCGAACATTTCTTTGATCTTTTCAGCTTTGCTTTTAGGAGTTTTATTTATGGCGGAATTTTCGTTATCGTCGGCTTTATCCCCTGCCGTTTTGCTTTCGGCAGTCATCAATAGCCCTATTTCCTCTTTGTTGGTATGTCTGCCGTCGACGATTCCCGAAATTTTACCGGCGCACAATACCAATATCCTGTCGCAAAGTTCTATTAATACGTCCAAATCTTCGCCGACGTAAATGACGGCAACGCCCTTTTCTTTTTGTTGGTTCAACAAGTGGTATATAGTATACGACGAGTTTATATCCAAGCCTCTGACGGGGTATGCAGCCATTAAAACGGTGGGAGCGGCGGCTATCTCGCGCCCTACCAAGACTTTTTGTACGTTGCCGCCCGACAGCCTTCTGACGGGAGTATGAACACCGGGCGTAGAAACTTCCAATTCTTTTATTATGTTTTCGGCAAGTTCTTTCGGATTTTTTCTGTCTACAAACATAGAATGACCTTTGCGATACGATCTAAGCATCATATTGTCTATCATATCCATGTTGCCGACCAGACCCATTCCCAATCTGTCTTCGGGTACAAAGGACAGCCTAACGCCCAATTCCCTGATTTGTTCCGGCGATTTGCGTACAAGGTTTTCCGTTTTTTCCGCTGACGGTGCCGTGTATAAAACAGACCCTTTATCCGGCTTTATTAAGCCCGCTATTGTTTCCAATAACTCTCTTTGACCGCTGCCCGCTATACCGGCGATACCTAAAATTTCGCCCGAATATGCCGTAAAGGAAATATCATCTAACTTCTTTACTCCCTCGTGATCGGTAAAAGAAAGATCCTTTATTTCTAATCTTACTTCCTGATTTACGGGCTGACTTCTTTCAATATTTAAATCGGTCTTGTGCCCGACCATCATGTTGGTCAGCTCCGTCGCGTTCGTTTCCGAAGTCTTTACCGTAGCTATATGTTCGCCTTTTCTGAGTACCGCTACTCTGTCGGAAACAGCCATGACCTCGTTTAATTTATGAGTTATGATTATGATAGATTTTCCGTCGTCGCGCATACGGCGTAGTACGGCAAACAATTTATCTATTTCCTGCGGAGTCAAAACGGCGGTAGGTTCGTCCAAAATCAGAATATCGGCGCCGCGGTACAATACTTTTATTATCTCGACAGTCTGTTTTTCAGAAACTGACATGTCGTATATTTTCGTATCCAAATTGATTTCAAAACCGTATTTTTCGGCAACTTCTTTTGCACGATTGCCCGATTTTTTATCTAACCAATTAAATTTAAATGTTTTTCCTATCTTTATAAAAGGTAATTTTACGGCTTCTCCGAAAACCTTGTTTTTTTCGTAGTTTTCTTTTATTCTTTTGTATTCTTCTTTTATGGAATACGGCGGCATTTCCTCGCCCAAAAT
>DVNF01000162.1 GCA_018714575.1 Candidatus Stercoripulliclostridium merdigallinarum | reverse complement strand
GTCCCGTGATCATGTCCATTGTCAGCGTGACGGATTGCAAGGCGTTCTCTTTAACTACCAAAGGCACTCTGGAATAGGAATTGCCGCCTATTATCACTCTGAGGTTGGAATAATCGACCGTGGGAACGGCTTTTTCGATAATCAGATATAACGGCTTGTATACGGCATTTCCGTTTTCGTCCTCTCCGTGGAGTACGCCCGGATAGCTGCCGTCGTAAGCCGCGTCGTTGATCGCGCCGCCGATCCGGTATTCCCCTACCGATACGGGCGCAGTCCTGGAACCGTTATAAGTCAGATTGACCTGGACGTTATATTCGGTTTCTCCGTCGGATACGATATAACTCAGCGGTTGCGCCGCCCTGTTATACGGAACCGCGATATAATAAATATCCCTGCTTTCCATATATACCGGTTCGCCGATAACGGAAATATAGCTTTCGATATTACGTTTCAGAATGCTGACCGAAATATCATCCGCAAAGCTTTGATAGTTCCTGCGGTACAGTTCGCCCTGTTCGCCTTCGACGTACATTCCGGGAACGTAAGTTATGTCGATACGCCTGTTGCCCACCGGGAAAGTAGCGATCAGATCGGCGGTATCGTCGCTGTCGTCTATCACAAAGGCTCCCGGTACGTTATTGCCTAACGGATCCATAACGTTAAAGGTTCCCAAGTCTTTCAAAATAACGTTGAACTGTTCGGCGGAAGTACCGAAATACATCGATACGGAAGGCACGTTACCTCTGAAAGTTAACGGCGCAGCCGTGATCTCCAACACCGTTTGCGATACCGAGCCGGCAAAGTTGCCGTCGCTTACAGTTGCCGAAACGTTATATATCCCTGCGTTTACGGGTTTTTCAACGACGTCCCCGTCCGTTACGGAATAATAAGTGAATTCCGCTTCGTTTTGCAAATTGTACAGTAACGAATGTTTGTCCTCGATCAGGTAAACGGCTCCGTCGTAAACGTGCGAATATCTAGCGTCCAGGAAATTGTCGGTCACGTAAGGAGCGATATGCAAACCTTCCGCGGCAAAATAGCTCCAGCTCATGCCGTTGAAGTTATAATCTATTTCAACGTCGTAATAGCCTGCGTCCGTAGGCGAAACTACTGCTTCGCCGTCGCGCGAATAGCTGATGTTATAATACAAAACCGGGTGGTGTTCGACGTATACGGGAGCAACTTCCAAAGCCGCCGTACCCAAAGGCGAATAGATTTGTTCGGCGTTTTGCAAGCCTATGATATTGGGATGGATATACAGTTGCATTCTGACGCCGTAACTGACGTTTTCGCCGCTGTCGGATCTGAGGATATAGTTCTGATTATCCAAAGAAATATCCATATAGTAGCTGCCTATTTCGGTAGGCGCCGCTATCGGCGAAGGATCGTTATATAATATATAGGTTACGGAATACGCCAAAGCCGCGGGATCGATTTCCAATATTTCGTCGCCCGTCGCAAATTCCAGTCGCGGTATAAAAGCATAGCCCGTACCGTTGTAAGGATGCATGACTGCGGACTGACCTTCGGCATATCCGTTTGTGACGAACACTTCGTGCGGCAACACCGTTACGGTATAGTCCTTATAGCCGCAATAATCAGACCCCTCTTCCTCTATGCTGACCCTGACCGAATAAGTCCCTGCGTCGGTGACGGTACCGGGTTGGTGAACTACGGTTCCGTTTATCAGATAATTTAACGCAACGTTCACGCTGTCCGCGCCTTTCGGGTCGTCGGCAAAAGCCGCGTCGTCGATTGCGGCAAGGCCTACGAACTTGTCGTCGTTGGCGAATACCAAGCTGACCTCGTTTTCCGCATTAACTATTTCGGGATCGACGAAAATGTATTCGGAAATATCCCTTCTGTTTACGATCAGCCTGTAATCGCTTTCAAACGGGCGGAAGTTCCTGTCGTAATTGTCCCGGTCATAGACATCCGGCTCGAATCTGACTACGACGTTTTCCGTTCTGTCGTCCGTATTTACCGGCAGTCCGTTATAGCGGTCGGTCAGCGGAACCGTCACTTGCTCGCCGTCGACGTAGGTAATATACGCCACGACTTTGAAGTTACCGTAGAATTCCGTTACCGTGCCGCCCGAAGTCGGTCTGTCGTTCAGCGTTCCCGCGAAAGTCAAACCGTTTATAATATCGGAATATTCGATACTGAATTCGGGGATATACCCTGCCTGGGGCAGTAAAGTCGCCTTTATGACGTAGTAGTCCGCGATACATTCGCCCTCGTAGTTATTGTCTGTCAGCACCAACTTGACCAGGTATTTCCCTACCGGGGAAGTTACCTGTATGCCGTCGGAAATTTCCAAATAGTATTTTCCGTTGTATTCCAAGTCGTAGACACTGCCCGTAGTTTCGGTATAGTAGTGATATTCCCTGTCTACGGTAACCGTGGAAATGTTATCCTGTGCGGGCAATCTGCCGTCGACCGCGGGGGCGCTCATCGTAAATTGCGGATCGATCAAGCCGTTGCCGTAAATACGGAACAAAGCGTCCGAAACGCTTTCGCCCTCGGCGATTTCGCCGTTCAGATCGTCCGCAGTCAGCACTTCGCCGTTAGGAGTCATAACGGGTACCACCTGACGTTTAGCGACTGTGATCTGTAAAGCCAGGCTTTCCGAACCGTAATAACGCGCTATGACCTCGTCGCCGTCGGGAATAAAGTTCAGTACGGCGTTATAAATACCGCCGGCAGGAGCCGTCTCCGCCGCGGTAAAGCTGAGGGTACCCATACCGGCTATATTGCCGTCAGCGTCGATTTCGAAGCGCCTGTTGCCGGCAGCGGTCACATACCCTGAAAAGTCTACTGCGCTTAGCCTCTCGCCGTAAATCAAAGCCGTGGGAATGACTTTGGAAATAGAAATATTGGCTTTTGCGACTATGACGGAAAGGTTAGTATAAGTGCGCGAGAAATTATAATCGGGGACGAATTCGTCGCCGACATAGCTGCCCGCTTCCCAATACAATGTGACGTCGTGGGAATTATATCTGTTCAGCGAATTGTATTTTACGTCCAAAACGGTGCGCTCCGTTCCGTCGGCGTCGATATAAGTAAACGTGTCGGGATAGTTGCTTTCGGGAGCAAAATAGAATCTGCCTTCGATACTGCGTTGAACGCTGCCCAAGGCCGCGTCATAAGCGTCGAAATTGACTTGACCGCCCGTCAATAACGCGGCTACTTCCTCCAAACTCATGCCGAATTCCATGTGCGCGGAGCCCAATATGCTGTCACCGTACCTCTGTGCCAGTTGCGGTTGGATCAGTTGGAAATATTCGTTATTGCCGTAGTTTCCTTGCACGACGTTGTATTTGATAACGCAATAACCTTCGTAGTTGGGGTTGTTTACGCCTACCGTAACGATATATACGCCGGCATTAATACCGGTATTGCTGATCGTCGGTTGCGGCTCGGAAACTTCAGGGGTCTGCAAATCCCTTACGTTACCCTCGGCGTCGAAATATTGCAACCTGGTCAAAGCGTAGGAATATCCCAAGCCTACCATATTTCCCGCGGCGTTGACCGAACTGAATTCGGGGATCCTCAGATGATCGTAAATATACCTGAATTCGTTGGAATATTCGTAAACTTCGCCGTTTACTCCGCCGTGAGTCAGCTGACCTGCGCCTGCTATCCAACCTGTCCCGTCCGCGTCGGAGGAATAATCGGCAAGCTCTACCGTGACTTGTTGTTTCAATATCGTCAGGTTAAATACTGCGGCGGCTTGCATATCGCCTTCGCCCTGCAATATCGCATCATAGTTGCATTCCAACGGATTTACCGAAACCAATACTATGTAATCGCCGGCATTCTGAGGATATGTACCTGCGGGCAATATATCGGTCAGCTCTCCGTTCGTCAGAACGCCGAACACCATAACGAAGCTTAACTCCGACGTCGGAACGTACACGGTTTCGCCGTCCTCGTTTTCGTAAGTACCGCTGAACAACGGTTGATGTTGCAATTCGTCGTAAGTATATATGTACTTGCCTTGCTTGGTATCGTAATTTGCGTCGTCGGCGGAGGGTTGCAGTTGTACCAATCTGTTTTCGATATCGATATCGATTTCAAAGGTCACCGAGCTGAAGTTTCCCGCATGCGGCGTACCGGTCTTTAGCGTATAAGTCGTGTTGTTATAATAATGAACGAAGAAGAATGTGTAATGCTCCCTGATAACGTTGGTATCGAAAGCCAACGTGATAGGAACGAACTCTACCAACAGATGTACGGAATCTTCGGTCGTGGGTTTGATATAGTCGGTGTCGCCGGGCGCGGGGGACAGAATATTAAACGTGCCGTAAACGCCGCCGGCGGTATAGTAATACCTGGTACCCTCTATGTCGTAATACATGGGGTAATAGGTGCCGTTGATATTCAACGCCGGGAAGCCGCCTACCGTCATGGACTCGTCCCAGCCCTCCGGCATAGCGGGATAGACCATCGTCGTCCTGTCTTCCAGATAGCTGTAGAACAACAGCTCGTCCAGGGACTGACCGTATTTTAAAGTGTTGTAAGCGCCTGCGTTAAAGGGGTTTGCCGCCGCCTTTCGGATCTCGAACTGAGCTATCGTTTCGCCGTAGTAAAAATTGTCCGCCGAATTGTCGTCCACGAACAGCCTGTAATAGTATGTTCCGGCGTCGATAAAGCCGCCCGTCGCGTTCGGCGCGGTCAGCTCCAGCACATAAGCCGTCCTGATCGCCAGCCCCGTATAATTCCCCGCTCCGTCCGTCTGATACTGCCAGTTGGAGGTTATTTCATAAACATAATAAGTTCTGGCAGATTCCCCTACCGTAAAGTCATAGCTGATCCCCGTCCGGAAATAGGCGTTCATGTCCTGATCGGCGCCGGTAAAGACCCGTTCGCCGTCGATTTGTATATAACCGCCCGTAGTGATGTGACCGCTCGAAGCGTTACTGTAAACGGTCATCGTCTGCCTTTTGAAATATTGTATCGAAACCGCGGGGTTCGCGCCCGGCAAGTTGGATCCGTCCACCAAAGTCATCTGGACGTTTTCGGTAGAAATTTCGCGCTGACTGCCGTTACTGTATACCAATTGATCGGCGCCCTCCGCCAAAGTCGGAATGACCCTTTCGTGCACGGTAGCGTAAAAATATCTGTAAGCGGCGTCTTCGGTCGCAGGATAGGCGCCCCACCATGAATTCAAACTGCCGTCGTCGGTTTCGAACGTCAGGTCGAAGTAACGGTACACTACGTTTCCGACGACCAAGTCCTTAAAGACCGGCGTTCCCAACATTCCCGCAGCCTTTTCCACTTCGTAATCGACTATATTCGCGGCGTTGTACTGATCGGGGTTCATGACGATCCTCAACGTGACGTTGGCGATCCTGGATATAGCCAGTCCGTTGTCACGGCAAGCGTTCAAGCCCGAATCGGGCAGGAAGGCTCCGCCGATGAAATCGCCGTCCAGATTATGATATGCGTCCCCTGCCAGAACGTAAACCGAAGCGTACGCCGCCGTTGCCGAACCGTAAATCAATTCGGAGCTTCCGGGTACGGTAAATCCCGGCAGGATGCTCCTGGTCGTCCAATCTACTCTGGCCGCCGAACCGACGTTTCCGCCGTCGCTGCTGCCGTTATTGGAATACAGCCAATACATATAGTTTCCCGCTTTGTCCACCGCGACCAACAATAAGCCCAACTGCCCCGGTTGCAAAGCGTTATCTTTGTACGCTTCTTCCGAAAAGTCTATATATTCCTTGTCCGCGTTAGGTTCGTTGGAATATTCGCCCAACGACTGCCTGGTGGCGCTGTAGGAAACTCCGTTGACGGTATAGCTAAACGAATGTGCGGCAACGTCGCCGGTATCGGGTCCCAAATCGACCTTCGGCAATTCTCTGTCGACTGTGGTCGTGGAAATGTTCGCGTTGACAACGTAAGCGTAAACGTTTTCGGGGGAAACCACGTTGCCGGTGACCGAAGCATATTGCGGAGCAACCGTTTGCGAGGTAAACCAGGTCCCGTTGACCAGGCTCTGTCCGAAAGCGTATTGCGTGTCGGCGGCGGTATCCAGCCTGGGCGCCGAAGGCGCAGATCTGTCTATCACCAAAGTGATCGTGCCCGCCGAAATCAAGTCGGTATACAGCACCTGTCCGTTGGCGTCGATTTGGCTGGGAACGCGCGCTACCAACGTGATCACGCCTGCCGTAGGCAGGTTCCCTGCATAAAATCGAGTGGAATAGCCGTAATAAACGTCGTTGGTAATGGCGCCCGTGCCGCCGTATTTTTGATACATACTGTCGTCGTCACGCGACAACGGCGCCCTGGCGGTGCCGCTTTGCATGGCGGAAAACCAATCGATACAACCGGTATCGCCGAAAGTATCGAATATGGCAGTAAACAAATGCGAATATTCTACGCCGCCTTGGTTATAAGTTACGGTTACCGTATCGGTAGATTTTACGTAAACGGTGTCGTTGTAGTTCATCGCCAGTACGTCCGTAGACCTGTTGCTGCCGGATACGCTGACGTTCCAAACCGCCGAAGCCGTATCCAAAGCGTTCAGATCGGTTTGCGCCGTAATCGTCACCGAAGCGTTCGAAACGGTGCCGCCCACTTCGGTGGTATAATCCTGATAAGTGCTGATCTCTATCACCATATAGTCGGGGCACAGCTGTCCCGCGACCGAATTATCGTGGGTGACGGTGTACGAAATGGTGTTGGATCCTGTGATGTTTTCGGGTTCTTCTATACCGAAATCGCTCAGTTTGACGCCGTCGGCGTAAAAATAAATAGCGATAGCGGCGCTGCCGTCCAAATCAGCTTCGAAATTGAAATTAACGTCCACATACGGATCGTAAAGCGCATATGCCACGCGGTAAGCCTCATTGATATTGCCGTAATAATACCCGCCGTCTTCCGTAATCGAGTCGTGATCGTCGTTTATCGGGAAATCGATTCTGTAAGTAATAGCGTCCTTTTCGCCGTTCGTTTCGGTATCGGGGATAGTCAGCGCGCCGGTACTGAACGTATTTTTGCCGAATACGGGATTAGAAATTTCGCCTCCGTCGACGTCAGCCGCAAACGCCGTTTCCACGGTCGGTATCGATTCGCCGATATCGCGCATAAAAGCTCCCGCAAAGGAAGCCGACAATAAAACGAAAACCAATGAAATTGTGATTATACAAATTTTTATAGTATTTTTAACCGACAATTTTGCGGACATTATGTATACCTCGGCAATAAAATACGCGCTCGCGTTATATATATAATAAAGTATAAATCCCCGATAGTCAATATCCGTATCGCCCTTTTACTTAAAATTTTCTCAGCCGTCGCGGCTGAAAATAACCGTTGAAAAAATTCCTTCCGTGTGTTAGCATATTTCAGAGGTGTTTTATGAACAAATGGGATTCAAGATTTATGGATATGGCAAAGTTGGTGTCCGGTTGGAGCAGTTGTTATAAACCCAACCGTCAAGTCGGCGCCGTCATCGTCAGGGACAAACGCATTTTGACCACGGGATATAACGGCGCTCCGCAAGGCATACCGTCCTGCAAAGAAAGGTGTGAATGTATACGCGAAAACCTTGGGATAGCTTCCGGCACCCGTCAGGAAATGTGCTATGCCGTGCACGCCGAACAAAACGCCATAGTCCAGGCGGCGAAACTCGGATTGTCTTTGGAAGGCGCGACGATATATTGCACGCATCAGCCCTGCAGCATCTGCACCAGACTGATCATCAATTCGGGCATAAAACGCGTCGTCTACGACCAAGGATACCCCGACGAATTCAGTCTGCAATTATTGAATTCCGCAGGCGTCGAGATCGTCAAATTCAAAGATTTGGAATAAAACCGATAGACAATAGTACGACCGAACGACAGATTAATTATAAATCGACTGTTCGGCAAAGTCCGAACCGATCAAATACAGCAGCTTCGATAGCCGACGAATTTTCGTCGGCTATCTTGCGCAATAAGCGAACAAAGTCGTGACGTACCGCAGAACAGATTCCAACTCCGTAGACGAATACCCTCCCGTCAAAACCGCTTCGACGGCGGAAAAGCATTGATCGACTACGGATATCAACCTGTCAGTATCTCCGCTCTGTCCCGCGTCCAACAGATCGGATTTCAGATTGAAAAATTCGTTCCTGATCGCGGTGACTTCGTTCAGTACGCTACCGGCGGACAACGACTTTGACGAATACGCGTTGGCGACCGAATACAATTTTTCGGTGGATTCGTCCAACAAAGCGATACACCTATCGGAAAATCCGGAAACGTCGGGGAACAAAGAATACTTTTTTTCGACCTCTTTTATTACCGTTCCCTGATTTTTTGTCTGCACCACCGCGGCGTCTTCTTCCTCTAAATATGTAGCTAAAGCTACCGAATAAACTTCGTTTTCGTAAATGATATATCCCGCGCCGCCGTTTGCCCTGATTAATGTTGCCGAAGCTACTGCTTCCGTTTCCGATTGGTGTTCGGAGGCAATTAAAATATAGTACTTTCCCGATTTCGGATTGACGATCCCGGCAATAGTTTTATATATACTTCCGTCCGTAAAGGCGTCTACCGCAAAAATTACCAGGCATACTACCAATACGAACGCGATAAATTTTATCGCTCCCCTGCCGCGTTTAGGTTTGTTGTATTTCGGCTTTTCGCCGACAGTCCGGTCGCTCTTCAGGTAATTTTTTAAATAGTATGGCGAATAATCCACAAGATAATATATTACTTGCCGCTTTGGATATATGCCGCAAGGCTTTACAAAGGCCGACGGAACAAAGCGCAGATGTTAGTAACGGCGCAAAAAAATAAAAAAATAAGTCCGCGCCCTATGGCGCGGACCTGAATTAGTTTTTCCGTCTGTTTTAAACGCCGTTACCGATTAATACATATCGGGGTTAGCGGGCATTTGCGGGGCGGGAGGTTCGGGAATGTCTGCTACCAAGCTTTCCGTGGTCAGCAAGGTCGCCGCGACGCTTGCGGCGTTTTGCAATGCCGAACGCGTGACCTTTGTGGGGTCGATTATACCCGCTTTCATAACGTCGCAATATTCGTCGGTCAAAGCGTTGTATCCGTAACCGGCTTTCTTTGCGGAAACAACGGTGTTGATAACTACGCCGCCATCGACTCCGCAGTTATGCGCTATTTGACGGAGAGGAGCTTCCAACGCCTTTATAACGGTATTGGCGCCGGTCTTGTAATCGCCGGTCAAATCTTTGGTAGCTTCCTTTACCTTATCGATAACGCCCAACAAAGCTATGCCGCCGCCGGGGACTACGCCCTCTTCGACAGCCGCTCTGGTTGCCGCCAGCGCGTCCTCGATACGCATTTTGCGTTCTTTCATTTCGATTTCGGTTGCCGCGCCGACGCTGATAACGGCTACGCCGCCCGAAAGCTTTGCCAAACGTTCTTGTAATTTCTCACGATCGTAATCGGAAGTGGTTTCCGCCATTTGCGCTTTGATCGAAGCGATCCTGGCTTTGATCTCGGCGGGGTCGCCTTCGCCGCCTACGATAGTCGTGTTGTCCTTGTCGCTCTTTACCAATTTGGCGCGGCCCAGCATATCGACGGTTGCGTCTTTCAGTTCCATTCCGAGGTCGCTGCTGACAACCTGTCCGCCGGTCAAAATAGCGATGTCTTGCAACATAGCTTTTCTTCTGTCGCCGAATCCGGGCGCTTTGACTGCCAGGCAGCTGAATACGCCTTTCAGTTTATTAACAACGATCGTTGCCAAGGCTTCGCCTTCGATGTCGTCGGCGATAATTACCAAGTGCATGCCGTTTTTGATAACTGCTTCCAGAATGGGCAGGATCTCTTGAATGTTGGAAATTTTCTTATCGGTGATCAGAATTACCGGATCGTCGACTTCTGCTTCCATTTTGTCGCTGTTGGTGACCATATAAGCCGATACGTAGCCGCGGTCGAATTGCATGCCTTCGACGACGGAAAGTTCGGTTTCCATCGATTTACCTTCGTCAACGGTGATAACGCCGTCTTTGCCGACCTTTTCCATAGCGGTGGCTATCAACTGTCCGATCTCGTCGTTAGACGCGCTGATAGCGGCAACGGAAGCGATTTCTTTTTTGTCTTTTACCGGCTTCGAAATACCTTTCAAAGCTTCTACGGCAGAATCGGTGGCGTCTTGGATACCGCGCCTTAACAGCATCGGATTTGCGCCTGCCGCGACGTTTTTCAAACCTTCGCGTATGATCGCCTGTGCCAAAACCGCAGCGGTCGTCGTGCCGTCGCCCGCCACGTCGTTGGTCTTTACGCTGACCTCTTTTATCAGCTGTGCGCCCATGTTTTCAAAGGGGTCTTTCAATTCTATTTCTTTTGCGATCGTAACGCCGTCGTTGGTGATCAACGGTGCGCCGTATTTCCTTTCCAAAACTACGTTTCTGCCCTTCGGTCCCAGAGTCAGTTTTACGGTATCGGCTAATGTATTAACGCCGACTTCCAATGCTTTTCTGGCTTCTTCGCCGTATTTAAATTGTTTAGCCATAGTTGTTGCCTCCTAATATCAGAAGTGAACGGGTCACCCCGTCGCACAATTTATTTTTCTACTTTTGCCAAAATATCGCTTTGGCGAATGACGATATATTCCTCTCCGTCGATCTTGAATTCGGAGCCCGCGTACTTGCTGTACAGCACCATATCGCCGGGATGAACTATCATTTTTACCTCTTTGCCGTCGATAACGCCGCCTTCGCCCACCGATATGACGGTTGCCATTTGCGGTTTTTCTTGCGCGGAACCGGGCAAAATTATACCCGAAGCCGTCGTTTCGTGAGCTTCGATATGTTGTACGACTACTCTATCGAACAAAGGAATAAGTTTCATAAACTACCTCCTGACGTGATCTAAATTATTAGCACTCGCATACTTTGATTGCTAACATTGTGAATTATAGCATTAAGTTTCGCCGAATGCAAGTGCTAGAGATAACTTTTTTTAATTTTATCGTGTGTCAATCGTACGCGCGATCTATATTAATTACGAAGTAATATATTTTATCCGTTTTGGGAATATTCGCCGAAATATAATCGGCAAGTTCTTTTGCGGTGACTTTCATTTCAAAGGGCACCACCGCGTCGAACAGAACGTTGGTATGGGTTACGCCCTTTACCAATCTGAAATCGTGCAATTTAATTTTACCGTCATAGCGTTTATCGATCAAGTCTGTGACCGACTGTTTCATCTCGTTCAATTCGGGATCGTCGGTAATGACGGGGTCCATGTGGATGACCATGAATATCCCTTCGGAATGGAAATCGCGTTCTATGTTGTCGATCAGATCGTGAGATTCCATTACGTTGCGCCCGGCGTCCACCTCGGCGTGCAGCGACGCAAAGCTTTTTGCCGGGCCGTAGTTATGGACCATCAAATCGTGAACGCCCAAGATTCCGGGGTAGGAGCTGACTTTTTTAATAATATGGTCAACCAATTCCTTGTCGGGTTTGCCGCCCAGCAACGGGTCTATCGTTTCTTTTACCAACTTGATTCCGGAAATCAGAATAAACAAGGATACCGCAAGACCGACTGCCGCGTCGACAATGACGAATACGTCGGGTCTGAAAATAGCGCCTATCGTCGAAGCCAAAACCAGCGTGGTCGAGATGACGTCGTTACGGGAATCGGTCGCCGAAGCGTACAGCGAAGTAGAGGAAATGCTTTTCCCGAAGTCGCGGTACAACAATCCCTGTATCGACTTTAACAAAATACTGACCGCCAGAATGACCGCAGTCCAAACGGAAGCTTCGATTGCGGTAGGTTCGATCAATTTTTCGATAGAGGATTTCAACAGCGAGCCGCCGATTATCAAAATAATGAACGCGACGACCAATCCTGTAATATATTCGTATCTGGCATGGCCAAAGGGGTGTTCTTTGTCGGCGGGACGGTTGCTGAGTTTAAACCCTATCAGCGTAACTCCCGAAGAGCCTGCGTCCGAAAGGTTGTTGACGGCGTCGGCAATTACGGAAATCGAACGGGACATCAACCCTACCACGACTTTCATCACAAACAAAACGGCATTGGTAACAATGCCGAAAATACCTGCGGTGACCCCGTAGCGGAATCTGACGTCGGGATCGTTAGTATTTTTGTAGTTTTTGATAAATGCTTTCTTTAGCGGATCGAAAATTTTCATACCGAAAGTATATTCTTTCCTACTACGTTTTGTCAACGATTCGCGCCGCTTTCGGTATATTTTTTGCCAAATTACAGCATATTTTATTATCCTATTTTTATATTTTTTTATATTAGCCTTTGACGTATTTACCCCTCAGCGCAGAGCTGATGTCGTCTTCTACAAACTTGTAATAAAAAGCTTCGGGGACGACAACCGTTCCGACGATGTTTCCCCCGAAAGGATCGAGGTTGGTTTCGACCGTCGGCGGTGCGCCTTTGAATTCAATACGCATCGGCGCAGTTCCCGTATCCTGATTGGCAAAGCAATATCTTTGCAATTCGGCGACACCGGAGCCTATCGTCAGATTGACTATCTTATTTCCGCTGAACGCGCTGGCTGCGATCGTCAAGCCGTCGCACTTAGTTAAATCGACCGAATGCAATTTACTGTCCGCAAAGGCTTCCGCTCCGATATACGTCAGTTGCGGAGAGGAATAAAAAGTTTCCAACGCAGTAGCGTAGAACGCGTAATCGCCTATAGACCTTAGCGACAGGTTATCGACTACGCCCTGTCCGTAATTCATCGTAAAACCGCCTTCGCCGATATAAGTCCAAATCAGTTTCGACAGCTTACCCATATTATAGAAAGCGTAATCGGAAATGCGTTTTACGGTATCCGGCAAGTATATTTCGGTGACCCTATCTGTTAAAATCGGTGAAGTTGCCGCAGAATCTACCGTAACGTAACCGCCTATATCCGTGACGGTAAAATATTTAGTTATTCCGTTTATGGTAACATCGGCGGTTTCTGGAACGGACAGCGAAGTTTTGCCGTTATAGTACAAATACACGACCTTGGCGTAATCGGTATTGCCGTCCGCCTGAAGGTCGCCGTCCTCGTCCACGGGTTCCAAGGCATAGCCCGCGTTCCTGTTTTCGTATTCCGCCGCCAGGATCAAATCGGCTATTTGCAAGCTGTAATCTTGGAACAGGCCGCCCGAGGAATACTGACTGCCCCATTTGGATCTATAATCGCTAAGCTGTGTGATCGGGACATAAAATCTGGTCTGCGTAACCGACGTATCGCCCATATCGGTCAAAGACGGCACCGAAATATCCGGCACGCGGTCGGAATAAATATATACGCTGTTTATTGCAAGGTTACCCCAGAACGGCGCTTTGCCGTATTCCGTTAAAGAATAGAAAGTCGCCGAAGCTATTTCCGTTCCTTGGAAAGCCCAATCGCCCAAAATCCTGAATTCCGATTGCGGCGAAAAAGAAACGGAGGACAAATTAGTGTTTGCAAACGCCTGTTGCCCCAGAACCTCCAACGCAGCCGGGAAACTTACCGTTGTCAAGTCTTTCATTGCGTTCGCACTGTCCGAAGCAAACGCCAAGGCGCCTATCAGTCTAAGACCTTCCGCGATCTGCACCGTTTTCAACGCTTTGCAATTATAGAACATATAATCGGAGATTATCCCCAGACCGGGGTTGTCGGAAGGCACGATATTGCCGTTATCCAAGGTAAACGAAGTATAAACGGTCGTCAATTTTACACAGCCGCCGAACACTTTTTCGCCTATGAAATAGTTTGTAAAGTCATAACCCACATCGTCGGAATCGGGATCGGCTTCCTCCGGCAAAGCGTCGTTTTGCGGCACCAAAGCCGAACCTTCGGGGAAGTAAACGGCGACCAGATCCGAAGCCGA
>DVNF01000161.1 GCA_018714575.1 Candidatus Stercoripulliclostridium merdigallinarum | reverse complement strand
CGCCGGCGATACGGAATGGATCCCGAAGACTTTTGTCAATGCGGACACTATTTCGTCTATGTTTTCGAAATCCTCGATATAGTATCTCCCCTGCGACCTTAAAAAGGTATATTTAAACGGCTTTAAAGCGGATTTTATATTGTTAATCAACAGATCTTCAAAATACTTTCTGTTGTTTCCTTTCAAAAAGATTTCGCCGAAGCGAATTAAAACGCAGTTATACTCAACCGACATACTTTTTTAACTCCTTATAAATTTCGGTAAAGGTTTCTATAAAGGAACGCGCCTCTTCCATAGTAGAAAACGCGGAAAAACTCAGTCTGACTACTCCGTCGATATATTTTCCGTTTAAGCCCAGGGCTTCGGGAACTCTTCTGGTAGCTTTGTTGGAAGAACACGCGGAACCCGTACCTACGATTATATCCTTTCTTTCAAGGGCGTGTTGCAACACTTCGCCGCGCAAGCTGCCCGAAGCGAAACAAAGTATATACGGACTGCAAGTTTTATCTGAAATCATTTTAATATCGTCGAATTCGGATATTTTATCAAACAAATAATCGCGTATTTCCGTAACTTTTTTCAGATTTTCGCGCAATGCCGCGTTGGCTAAAGAGAACGCCTTTGCGTAAGCCATGATCCCGGGCGTGTTTTCGGTGGAAGACCTGACTCCTTCTTCCTGACCGCCGCCTACTACGACGGGAGTCAGATATATTCCTTTTGCGACGTACAACGCGCCCGTACCTTTAGGAGCGCCGATTTTATGCGCAGAAAGCGAATACAGGTCGATAAACCTGCCTAAACGAACGGGAATTTTTCCCCCTGCCTGCACTCCGTCAGAATGGAATAACGCTCCGGGACAGATGCGTTTAGTCGTTTCTGCTAATTTGTTAATATCGTTAACTGCGCCCGATTCGTTTGAAACGTGCATTATAGACACTAAGGACACTTTGTCATCCAGCAACTTTTCGAATTGATCCTCTATGACTTTGCCGCTGCCGTCGACGGGAGCGAATTTTACCTCGAAGCCTTGATTTTTCAAAGACAACGCCGATTGATAAACTGCGGCATGTTCCCCTGCGGAGATTATAATTGTAGAGTTTTTGCGCTTTTTAGTGCCGAAAAACGCCAGATTATCGGCTTCGGTACCGCCTGAAGTAAAATAAATCTTACCTTCCGCGCCCAAGCCGTTCAACAGCGTTCGCCTTGCGCCGTTCAAGTCGTTTTTTACCTCCAACCCGCCGTGATACAGCGCGGACGGATTAAAGTACTTTTCGGTAAAATAATAATTTGCCGTTTCCAAAGCTTCTTTAATAACCTTGGTGGTAGCGGCGTTATCGAAATATATCATTTCAGCCTCACAATGGTAACGCCTCTTTCGCCTTCGCCGTAAACTCCGTCACGGTAAGAGTCGACAAAAGAGCAAGATTTTAAATAATTTCTAACAGTTTCACGCAATTTTCCTGTACCATAGCCGTGTATTATCCTCAGTTCGTTGACGCCTTTTAAAATTGCCTTATCCAAATACTTCTGCAATTCCGCGCGAGCTTCCACCGAAGTCATGCCGATCAAATTCAATTCGGGAGAGAAGGCTTCGTTATCCAACTTCCTGGCAGTATGAACGGGGACGGGAGCTTCGGCCTTTTTGGCTTTTTTCAATTTTTGCAGGACGTCGAGTTTGAACGTAGAGTTCATTTTCCCTAAAGTAACTACGGCGGAATTTTTGCGGTAATCTATTTTACTGACTATACCTTCCGCTTTTAACGGCTTTACCAAAACGGCGTCGCCTTCGGATATTTCTCCGTCCGCCTCTTCGCCAAAGCCCATAAACTCATTGTCCTCGTTGACTATATATTTTTCCAACGACTTTTTCAGCTTTCTGGCTTTGAACAGATCGGCTTCGGTGGGATCGTCCAACAACGCGCGCATTGCGGAGATGATCTCGTTGGCTTCGCCCATCGCTTCTTCCACCAGACGTTTGGTTTCCTTTCGCACGTTTTCGTTCAGCTTTTCACGCTGAATAAACAACCTGTCGCGCTCTCTTTCGGCTTCTTTCAAAGTCTTTTCGGCGGTTTTAAGCATTTCCTTGGATTTTTCTTCGTTTTCCATGGCGTTATGACGCGCTTCTTCCATAGAGCTGATGACGTTTTCAAAATCCAATTTTCCTTCTGCTATCCCCTCTTTTGCTCTTTGTACGATTTCCGCGGGTAAACCGAGTTTTCCGGCAATCAACAACGCGTTGGAAACGCCCGGAGTGCCGACTATCAGCCTGTAGGTCGGGGAATAAGTCAGCGGATCGAAGTCCATCGAAGCGTTTTCTGCTCGCGGAGTAACGACCGCATATTCCTTTAGTTCGTTATAATGAGTGGTAATAATGGCTTTTGCGCCGCGGTCTTTTATATATTGAGCTATGCTCATTGCCAGCGCCGCGCCTTCCGTGGGGTCGGTCCCTGCTCCCAATTCGTCCAACAGCACCAGCGAGTTTGCGTTCAGCTTTTCTATAAAGCCTGAAATATTAGCTATGTGCGAGGAAAAAGTCGACAGACTTTGTTCTATGCTTTGTTCGTCGCCTATATCGCAGTAAACTTCGTCGAATATATTCAAAACGGCTTCTGCGCAAGGAACGAAAATTCCCGACATAGCCATCGCTGTCAGCAAACCGACAAGCTTTAAAGCTACGGTTTTGCCGCCCGTATTCGGTCCCGTGATAAACAACAGATCGAAATTTTTGCCTAGATTCACGTCCGTAGGAACTACCGTTTTCGGATTAATTAAAGGATGCCTTCCGCGCGAAATTTCTATGATACCGTCAGTATTCATTTGCGGCTTTACGGCGCGAACCGAATTTGCGTAATAAGCCTTTGCAAACACTGTATCCAATTTTATTATTTTGGTAAAGGAATCTCTGATATCCGTGGCGGCAACGCTGACTTTTAACGTAAAAGCGCGCAAAATGCGTTCGATTTCCGCCTGCTCTTCCAAAATATAGGTTTTCAAAGTATTATTCAATTCGACAACTGCCATCGGCTCGATGTATAAAGTCTGACCGCTGCCGCTTTGATCGTGTACCAGACCCGGAATTGCCGAACGCCACTCGGCTTTTACGGGAATGACGTATCTGTCGCCGCGTACCGTTACGATGTTGTCCTGCAAATACTTTGCGTATGTCGGCGAAGTTATATAGGTATACAGCTTCGATTTGATCTGTTCTCCCGTTTTCCTGATACGGATACGTATTGAACGCAGTTCCTCCGAAGCTCGGTCGTGCATTTCGGTGTCCGAAATAATAGCCGATTCTATGCTTTCTTCCAGCTCTTTATCCGTATATACCGACGCCGCGATCCTTTTTATTCGCGTCAAAGAATCGTCCGGAACCTTGGCTATGGAATTTTTTACGGAGTATGCTACGCGCAGCATCTTTGAAACGCGCAGAAGTTCCCCCATCGTTAGCACGCTCATGACTTCGGCTTTATCCAATATCGCGCCGATGTCGTCGAACGCAAAAGACAGGTTCGTGGCATATTCAAAGGCGATTTTATCGGCTTCGGCGACTTCGTCCAACAACTCCTCTATATAATTCTGATCGTTATACGGACGAATTTCCATTATCGCTTCGCGCGCAGGAACCGAAGAAGCCTTGGAGGCAATCTCCGCCAATATTTTATTAAATTCCAAGGCTTTCAGCGTTTTTTCCAGCATTACTTTAATTTACCTTAATTACCTTAACTTAATTCCCAACGAAGTTTGCAATTTGACCAGGATATTATCTATCAGTTTTACTACTTCGTCGTCCACCAAGGTGCGCTCGTTACTGCGGAAAGTTAAACGAACCGCGACCGATTTCTTTCCTTCCTGTTTCAAGTTTGCGCCTTGGAATACGTCGAAAATCTGAACGTCTGTCAGCAATTCGGTGTCTGCCGCTTCGCGAATTGCCGCAAGTATCTTTTTAGCTTCGATATTCTCGTCGGTAACCAAAGCCAAGTCCCTTTCTATCGAAGGATACTTCGAAATAACTTTGAATCCCGAATAATCGGAAGCGTTACTTTCAAGATAGTCGGCGTCAAGTTCTGCGAGGTATGCTCTTTTATCCATACCGTAAGCTGCCGCCGTTTTATCGGAAATCTCGCCTATATACCCTATTTTTTTGCCGTTTGCAAAAATATCCGCAGTCCTGGTGGGGTGCATATACGGATAAGTTCCGACAGCGAATTCGACCTCTATCCTAAGATAATCGAACAAAGCTTCCAAAACGGCTTTTACCGAATAAAAATCCTCGTTAGGTCCGTATGCCGCAAAAGCCAATACGTTCTTTTCCAAGGGCAATTTGTCGGTCAAGGGCAACGATTCGGGAATAAACACTTTGGCAATTTCAAATAATCTTGCCGACTTATTTCTTCTAATGGCATTGGTTGCCAACGCCTTTAACATACTGTGAGCCATCGAAGTACGCATTACGGAGTAATCTTCACCCAGAGGATCCAACAGTTTTACGGCGTTTCTAAGCGGAGAATCCTGTTCCAATCCCAACGTATCAAAGGATTTGGGAGTGATAAAGGAATATGTCAGCGTTTCGAACGCGCCCGAACCCACCATAAACGCGGCAATCTTTTTGGCATTGGCTTGTTCCTTTGTGACCGTTCCGGTAATAAGCGCGCCGTACATCTTCGATTCGGACGGGAAAGCGTCGTAGCCGTACATTCTGATGACTTCTTCGGCAATATCGTTTACACCGACAATGTCTTCACGGAAGCCGGGAATTACGGAAACAAAGACTCCGTTTTCACGGGTGGTCGGAATGGATAGCGAATTTAAAATGGACAGAATTTTATCCTCCGGCACGGAAATACCCAGTATTTTATCGATATCCGTTGCGGTAAAGGAAATTTTCTTTTCGGGAACGGGATCGGGATAACAATCGATCGTTCCGCCTACAGCCTTGCCCCAACCGTTCTTTACTACCATGCCGACAGCCTTTTTCAAGC
>DVNF01000160.1 GCA_018714575.1 Candidatus Stercoripulliclostridium merdigallinarum | reverse complement strand
AGCCGTTATCTGCATAAACGAGGACGAAGTTATCGAATACGTAGAAGAAGCCGCCGAAAAGTGCCCGGGACTGAAGTATAAGTTTACGATCGGGAAACGCGTAAACTTTTTGGATCTGCACGAGGAAGCGGTCAAATACTCCGACGTCTTGGAAATGACCGCAGAGGAAAAGCCGCAGCTGAACGATCCCATGTTGGTGTATTTTACTTCGGGAACGACGGGACAACCGAAGATGGTCGCTCATAACTTTAAATATCCTTTGGGACATATTATGACGGCTTATTTCTGGCAAGCCGTTGTAGACGACGGATTGCATTTCACCATGGCTGAATCGGGTTGGGCAAAATTCAGCTGGGGCAAGATATACGGGCAATGGATCGCCGGCAGCGCGGTATTCTGCTACGACTACTACGGCAGGTTTACGCCTACCGACATTTTGCCGTTGATCTCCAAATACCATATTACGACTTTCTGTGCGCCGCCCACGATTTACAGGTTTTTGATTCGTGAGAATTTGGACGCATACGATTTTTCGTCTTTGGTCAGCTGTACCACCGCGGGCGAAGCGTTGAACGCCGAAGTGTTCAGACTGTTCAAGGAACACACCGGTTTGGAAATCCGTGAAGGCTTCGGGCAAACGGAAACGGCAGTTATTTTGGCGAACTTCCGCTATTCTAAGGGAACTCCCGGTTCCTGCGGCAAGCCCGATCCCATATACGATATCCGCCTGTTCGACTATGACGACAAAGAAGTCACCGAACCGGGCGTCGAAGGCGAGATCGTCATTAAATTGAAAGAAAAGCAGTTCGGTTTGTTCGTAGGGTACTTTAACGATCCCGATCGTACCGAAAAGGCTTTCGGCACAGGGTACTATCATACCGGCGACCTTGCATATAAGGACGCGGACGGTACATATTGGTTTGTAGGCAGAAAGGACGATATAATCAAATCCAGCGGCTACCGCATAGGACCTTTCGAAGTCGAATCGGCGTTGATGGAGCATCCCGCCGTTTTGGAATGCGCCATTACCGGCGCTCCGCACCCCATTCGCGGACAGGTAGTCAAAGCCACGATAGTATTAAATAAAGGTTATACTCCTTCCGAGGAGCTGACAAAGGACATTCAAAACCACGTCAAAAACACCACGGCGCCTTATAAATATCCGCGTATAGTCGAATATGTGACCGAGTTGCCAAAGACGATTTCCGGTAAAGTAAAGCACAAAGACATTCGCGAACAGGATAAGAAATAAACTTTACCGTTAAAAAGTAAAAATGAACGATAAATCGTCGCGCATCGTAAACTATATTTCCTCGCTTTCCCCGGACAGGAAACCGGTGGTCGTCGACCTTGACGAATTGTTGAGGGAATGCGGCGACGTTCGCTCCGAGGATATAAAGGAGTTGGCGTTGAACGGTTATCTGAAATTGCTGTATTCGGAGGGCGGGACCTTTTGTTTGCAGGTCACGGACAAGAAATTGCCCGATCCCGTCCGCGAATCGGCTGTGCCGCCCGTCGCCCCCAAAAAATTTAAAAAAGGCTCTTTCGGCATGGGGTTCCTGGGCGGTATCGTTGGCGGCGGTTTGGTATTGGCTTTGGCTTGCGCGGTATATTTTATTTTAGAATTGTTTTAATAGGGAAAAATGGTACTTAGTAAGAAGGAAAAGCTGATGATGAACGCCGTCTATTCCTTGTCGAAAGGAACGGGAGCTTCCCTTGCTTCCGGGGTAGAATTGCTGAAGCTGATCCCTTACAAAAACGATTTTCGCGAAGCCGATATCGAACCGACTTTGAAAGCTTTGAAAATCGAAGGCTATTTTGACTATGACACCGCCGACAGAAAGGGCGAAACGATTTATTGCTTCGTGCTGAAAGCCAAGGGACTTTCTTATGAACGCGACCAAAAGACGGCAAAGCGCAAGCTTTTGATAAAGCTTGCCATTGTTGTAGGTTCTGCTATATTGGGATGGGCGATAAAAGAACTGATCTCGGCGCTGATTTAGCGGATATATGGATAAGCATACCTTTAAATTAACCGCGCCCTATTCCCCCAGCGGCGACCAGGGCGAAGCGATAAAAGAACTTGTGGCGGGACTGAACGAAGGTCGGCGTACACAGGTGTTGTTGGGCGTTACCGGCTCCGGTAAGACTTTTACCATGGCCAACGTCATAGCCCGCGTCGGCAAACCCGCTTTGGTGATCGCTCATAATAAAACTTTGGCGGCGCAGCTTTGCAACGAATTCAGGGAGCTTTTCCCCGAAAACCGCGTCGAATATTTTGTATCTTATTACGATTATTACCAGCCCGAAGCCTATATCCCCAGGTCCGATACTTATATCGAAAAAGAGATCGCCATTAACGACGAAATAGATAAATTGCGCCATTCGGCGACTTCGTCGTTGGGTGAACGCAACGACGTCATAGTCGTAGCTTCGGTATCCTGTATATACGGTTTGGGTGCCCCGGAAGAATATTTCAAGCACGTTATATCTTTGCGTGAAGGTCAGGAGATAGATCGTGACGAAGTTATAGATAAGCTGGTTTCCATTCAATACGCCAGGGCGGAAATAGATTTTACGCGCGGTACGTTCAGGGCGAAAGGCGATACTTTGGAAATTTTCCCGGCTTCGCAATCTACCGTTGCCGTCAGAGTCGAATTTTTCGGCGATACGATAGAACGCATTTCCGAATTCGATACCGTCACGATGAAAGCGATGAACGAATTGACGCATATAGCGATTTATCCCGCTTCGCACTATGTGGTAGGATCGGAAAACCTGGAACGCACGTTGGAAACCATACTTTCCGACGCGGCGGAAAGGCAGCAGGAATTTGTAGACAGCGATAAATTGATAGAGGCGCAACGTATCCGCGAAAGGGTCAATTACGACGTCGAAATGATCCGTGAAATGGGCTATTGCAACGGCATAGAAAACTATTCTCGATATTTTGACGGCAGGAAACCCGGCGAGCCGCCGTTTACGCTGATGGACTATTTCAAGGAAGATTTCGTAGTTTTCATCGACGAATCGCATATAACTTTGCCCCAGATCCGCGGTATGTATAACGGCGACAGAATGAGAAAGACGAACCTGGTAAACTACGGATTCAGATTGCCCGCGGCATACGATAACAGACCGTTGAATTTCGACGAATTCAATGCCAGAGTAAAGCAAATGGTTTGCGTTTCGGCTACTCCCGGGGACTACGAACTTGCGGAAGCAGGCGGCGAAGTCGTCGAGCAGTTACTGCGCCCGACGGGGTTATTGGAACCTCCGGTCACTATCCGTCCGATAGAAGGGCAGGTGGACGATCTGATCGGCGAGATTAATCAAGCCGTTTCCGAAGGCGGCAGGGTTTTGGTGACGACTTTGACCAAAAAAATGGCGGAGAGCCTGACCGATTACCTGAAAGAACACCATTTAAAAGTCGAATATATGCACTCCGACATCGATACTTTGGACAGGATCGATATTATAAACAGGCTGAGGCGCGGAGATATAGACGTCATAGTCGGTATCAACTTACTTAGGGAAGGCTTGGACATTCCCGAAGTCGTTTTGGTGGCGATATTGGACGCGGATAAGGAAGGTTTCCTGCGTTCGAAAACGTCCTTGATACAGACTATCGGCAGGGCGGCAAGGAACAAGGACGCCAGAGTTATCATGTATGCGGATACCGTGACGGGCAGCATGAAAGAAGCGCTGGCGGAAACCGACAGAAGAAGAAATAAACAAATTGCTTATAATACCGAACACGGCATCACTCCCAGGACTATCGTAAAGCCTATTGTCAATACTTTACAAATCAGCAAGAAGGCGACAAAGAAATCCGACGAGAAGATGACGAAGCGTGAAATTAACGCGGAGATAGAACAGCTGACGGGGCTGATGACGGCTGCAGCCGCGTCCTACGATTTTGAGGGAGCTATAAAACTTAGGGACAGGATCGCTGAGCTGAAGAAGCTGAGAGGTGAGAAAAAATGAAGGGCGATATTGTAATAAAAGGCGCCAGGGAAAATAATCTGAAGAATCTATCCGTTACCATTCCACGGGATAAATTCGTCGTATTTACGGGCTTGTCGGGATCGGGCAAGTCTTCGCTTGCGTTCGACACCATTTTTGCCGAAGGTCAGCGCCGTTATATCGAAAGTCTTTCCAGCTATGCCAGAATGTTCCTGGGACAGATGGAAAAACCCGACGTCGATTCCATAGAGGGTCTGTCGCCGGCAATTTCCATTGACCAAAAGACTACCAGCAAAAACCCGCGCTCCACCGTCGGCACGGTCACGGAAATTTACGATTACCTCAGATTGCTGTTTGCTCATATAGGTATTCCTCACTGCCCCAAATGCGGCAGAGTCATTTCCGCAGTCGGCGTAGATACAATAAACGCCGAGATCATGCGTGCGCCCGAAGGCTCTAAATTGATCATTTCCGCCCCCGTCGTCCGCGGCAGAAAGGGCGAATTCAAGGACTTGTTCGATAAGCTGAGAAAGGACGGATATGCCAGAGTCAAAGTCGACGGCGAAATGAGATCGTTGGAAGAAGATATCGAGCTGGATAAAAAATTCAAGCATACGATATACGTCGTCATCGACAGGTTAAAAGTCAAACCGGATATTTCCAGGCGTCTGACCGATTCCGTCGAAACGGCAATGAAACTTGCCGACGGGTCGGTAGCGGTGGATATAGAAGGCAAGGAAACGATATATTCGTCCAAGTACGGCTGTCCCGATTGCGGCATAACGTTAGAGGAACTGACTCCCAGAAGCTTTTCTTTCAACAGCCCCTTCGGCGCCTGCGAAGCCTGCGGCGCTATCGGCATGCGCCACGAAGTCGACGTCAACAAAATCGTCCGTGACCCGTCGCTTAGCCTTAGGGAAGGCGCGATAAAAGTGTCCGGTTGGTCGATCATGGAC
>DVNF01000159.1 GCA_018714575.1 Candidatus Stercoripulliclostridium merdigallinarum | reverse complement strand
CCGGCTTTGAACGCCAAAGCCATTTTGCCGATCGGCGCTTCCAACACCAATTTCAAACCGGTCGAGCCGCCTACTCTGACAGCCGTCAAATGTCCCTGTCCGCCTTTTCCGTATAGCACTATCGTCTTTTTTACAAGCATTGTTGCCTCCTGTTGCCTCCGACGACTAATATATGCGCCGAAAACTTCGATAATGCTTTCCTGTGCTTCCAAGCATAAAAAAACGGCATAAATCAGCCGTAAAAAAATATCAAAACTACTTAATTCTTTTCAACCTTTGCCTTGCAACCGAAATAAAGCTAAATTTTAAAACCTTTTTCCGTCAAAACCTTATACAAATAAACATAATCTGCTGCCGTTAGGCTTTCCCCTCTGACCTTGGGATCGAACCCTGCCTCGCCGATCGCGCTCTGTATCGTTATTTTATCCGCGCCCGTCAAAGCCGCCAGATTGTTGACCAAAGTCTTTCGGCGCATACCGAAACCTGCGCGCGCAAGGCGCGAAACTTTGGCGATGTCCGCGTCGGGGAATTTTTCCGAAATATCCAACCTGACTACCGCGGAATCGACGTTGGGGATAGGTCTGAACAGTTGTCTGGGCACGATACGGGTTATCTTCGGATCCGAACGTAACTGTACCGTCACGCTGAGTGCGCCGTATTCGGGCGTTCCCGATTGCGCGACGATCCTTTCCGCGACCTCTTTTTGTACTGTCAAGGTCATGGATCGCGGGGGGACGGCGGCTTCCATAAACCGCATCACCAACGGAGTTGTTATATAGTAAGGTATATTGGCAACCACTTTGTAGTCCGTACCCGAAAATCCCGTCAATTCCTCGTCGCTCATTTTCAAAACGTCGCCGAAAACAGTTTCCACATTGTCTATGCCCGACAATGTTTCCTGCAAAATAGGTTCCAACGCGCGGTCCACGTCGAACGTAACGACCTTACCGGCTGCCGCCGCCAATTCCGCCGTCAAAGTACCTGCGCCGGTGCCTATTTCGATGACGGTATCCGTTTTTTGTACGCCTGCGTCGCGCACTATTGCGCGCAACAACCCCCTGTCCGTCAAAAAGTTTTGACCCAGGCTCTTTTTAAAATCGAATCCGTATTTTTGCAGTATTTGTCTAAGGTCGGGATTTTCCATTATTTACCAAAACTTTTTCGGTATAATTTGCCGTATTTTTATTAAACTGAATACGTACCGAAAATTCAAGTAAGTACGTTGCCAAAGGAGCCGCCCTATTTCGGACGGCTCTTTTCGGTGTCGATTGATTTATTCGGCAGGACTGAATTGATCTTTGCCTACTCCGCACAGGGGGCAAACAAAATCTTCGGGAAGGTCTTCCCACTTTACGCCTTCGGCTTCCTCGTCGTATTCATAGCCGCATACATCGCAAATATACTTCATACACGTTCTCCTTTCGGGTATTACCCAAGTTTCGGCTGTCACCGTATTTCAATTATATAAGATAGCCGAAAAAAGCGCAAGTATTTTTGTATTTTGCAAAGCTTTATTCGGCTATACCTTTTAACGATACTCCGCCCTGAAAAGTCAAAACGCTTGCAAGCTGTTTAGGCTTTGTTGTATAATCAAAACACTATGAAAACGCAAATCACATCGGATCTGTATTACATCGGCAGTTTCGACAGGCGTATCGCGCTGTTCGAAAACGTTTATCCCGTTTCCGACGGGGTAACCTATAACTCCTACCTGCTAACGGGCAACGAACCCGTCATCTTCGACACGGCGGACGGAGCGTTTACCAACGAGTTCCTGCGTAACGCGGAGGAAGCTTTGGCGGGGAAACAGCCGGCTTACCTGATCGTCAGCCACATGGAGCCCGATCACAGCGCTTCCATAAAAGCTCTTGCCGAAAAGTACCCCGCAATGAAAATCGTCGTCAACGCGCGTTCCAAAGTTTTCTTGGAAGGATTCTTCCCCGATTTGAAATCCGAATTGGTCATTGTAAAGGAAGGCGATACTTTGACGGCTTGCGGTCACACTTTAAAATTCATGCTTGCTCCGATGGTGCATTGGCCGGAAGTCATGTTTACCTACGACGAAACGGACAAAACGTTGTTTTCCGCCGACGCTTTCGGCACTTTCGGCACGAAGAACGGTATAGATCTGACTCCCGATCGATTTGACGAATACCTGCCCGAAGCGCGCAGATATTACACTAATATCGTAGGCAAATACGGCACGCAAGTCTTGGGAGCTTTGAAAAAGGTGACTTTCGAAGTCGACCGCGTTTGCCCCCTGCACGGACCGGTACTGTCCAAAGCGTTGTTCGAAAAAGCTGCGGCTTATTACACGACTTGGGCGTCATACGCTGCCGAAAAGTCCTCCGCCGTCATAGCTTACGCTTCCGTCTACGGCAACACAAAACGCGCCGCGGAATACCTGAAAGACGCGCTTTCAAAGCGCGGAGTGTCTGACGTGGTTACCTTTGACGTTTCGAAAACGCATTTTTCGTATATCCTTGTCGAATGTTTCCTGAACAGTCATATCGTATTGGCATCGATAACATATAACGCCGGCATATTTACGAATATGGAAACGCTGATATCGGAGATCGTCCGTCACGACATCGCAAACAGGAAATTTTCCTTTATCGAAAACGGCTCCTGGGCGGCGCAAAGCGGTAAATTGATGCGCGAAGCGCTAAGCAAAGTCAAAAACGCAGCCTTTGTCGGAGAAACCGTTTCGTTCAGAAGCAGTTTAAAAGCCGAAACTTATGCGGCTTTGGATACTTTGGCGGATTCAATAGCCGAAGACATTAAAAATAATGGATAGCAAACCGCTAAGGAAAATCATCGGGTGTATCCGAAAAGCCGTAGACGATTACGGCATGATTTCCGAAGGCGATCGCATCGGCGTAGGACTGTCCGGAGGTAAAGACAGCTTGGTCCTGACCGCCGCATTGGCGTTTTATCGCCGCTTTTCGCCCGTCAAATTCCAACTGCACGCCATTAATATCGATATGGGGTTCAAAGGTATCGAAAAGGAACGCGAAGCGCTTAGCCGACTGATGGAAGAATTGGATGTCCCCTATCATACGGTCAAAACCGATATTGCCGAAGTCGTGTTCGACGTCAGAAAGGAATCCAACCCCTGTTCGCTGTGTTCAAAGATGCGGCGCGGAGCGTTGAACGGTAAGTGCGTAGAGTTGGGGTTGAACAAGCTGGCTCTGGGGCATAACGCGGACGATCTGGTGGAAACTTTCTTCCTGTCCATGATCTACGAAGGCAGGCTGAACACCTTTCAACCGGTGTCGTATATGTCCAGGACGGGAATAACTTTGATACGACCGTTGATATACGTCGACGAAGCCGATATTAAGGGAGCAACGGTTCGCGCCGGATTAACTCCTCTGCCTAATCCGTGCCCCGAAAACCACCATACCGAACGCGAACACATAAAGGATATAATCCGTTCCGTTCAGGAGGAGATCCCCATTGCAAAAGACAGGATATTGTCGGCTTTGACTTCCCCCGAAAGGTATTCGTTGTTGCCGCCAAAAAAAACCAAACATTAATTTCAGGTATCTTAAATACGAAGAACGGTTCCCTGTCGGAACCGTTCTTCGTTTGAGGAGAGCATGGATTTTATTACGTTTTATTTATCGCCGGTAGGCAAATAATCATAAGGATTCGCAACTTCGCCGTTCAAGCTGACTTCAAAATGCAGGTGACTGCCGTCAGACATTTCCTTCGAAGCCGAAGTGCTTAACGCGCCTAATACCGTACCCGTGGTCACGGTCTGACCTTCGGTCACTACAGGTTCGTTCAGCGAAGAATATATGGTGACCAAACCGTTGCCGTGATCTATTTTCACTACGTTGCCGTTTAATTGGTCGTAAGTCACCGAGGATACTACGCCGTCATAGACCGCAAGAGCGTTGGCTCCCTCCGCGCCGGCAAAGTCGATACCGGGGTGAACGGAATACTGTTTTAAAGTCTGGGACCACACCAAAGTATCCATAGCGTAATCTTTTATCACCGTACCGCCTTCAACGGGCATGGCGAATACTATCGGTTCGGGAGTGGTGTCCACCGGAGTATTGTCGTCCCCGGGAGGAGTTGTGGTGTCCGAATCGTCGGGGGGATTTTGGTCGGTGACGTCACCGGGCGTAGGCGTCGGCGTCGGCGCGGGAGTAGCATCTTCGCCGCCTAGGACGACTGCTACGGTTATCATTGCTGCTATCGCCAATATGCATACTACCATGACGATATAATAGACGTTCTTTTTGAAAAAGGCTTTGACCTTTTGGGCGTTTCCTTTACCTTTCATTATTGACCTCCGTATTTTTCTGTTGCTCCGATTATCGACTCACCTGAAAATTTTTATACGCGCTTTTTAAAAATTTTTTCAAAAAAAGATCCGCAAGCGCGGATCGAATAAATCTGAATAGGATTTTTAAAGTTATCGGATCTAGCCCGTCGCCTTATTCGTTCGCGGCAACGGTTTCCGCGACCTCTTCCTTTTCAGCGACTTCCGGAGCGTTCAGCGCGACGCCTTTACGTTTGGCAACGGCTTCGCCTATCAGCGAAGCTATCGGCGTCACTATCATCGATTCTACCATACAGAATACTCCTATGACCGGCGCTCTTTTTATTCCTAAGGAGAGTAACTCCGTAAAGCTTTCGCCCCCTCCTATTTTGCCGAAAACGAATATCAACGTGATCGTCGTAGCCAAAGTCGCCGTAACGGAAGCGTATGCGCCGACTTTGTTAGCGCGCTTCCAATACAGTCCGTAAACGTACGGTCCCAGGAAACAACCCGACAGCGTTCCCCATGACAGCGACATCAGCGTAACTATCGCGTCGACTTCGAATATAGCAAACACTGCGGAGATTATGACGAACACAAAGCACAATATCCTTGCCAACAGGTTGACCTGTTTATCCGTTGCTCCCTTATTTATATATCCGCGGTAGATATCCATGCATACGGAGGAGCTGGAAACCAAAGCCAGCGAGGACAGCGTAGACATGCTTGCGGACAGCACCAACACGAAGATCAAGCCCAAAACGGCATAGCTCATCATCTCGTTTGACAGCAGGATATTAGGAATAATATTCGAAGGATCTGCGGGCATTTCGGGATAGAACAACCGTGCCAGCGAGCCGTTGAAGTAGGCGCCGCCGCCGACTATCAAAGCAAAGAAAGTAGAAATGACGCTGCCTTGCAAGACGGCACGGTCGTTTCTGATAGCGAAAAACTTTTGCACCGATTGCGGCACCGCCCATATTCCGAACGAGGTCAGCAGCAAATTGAAAATCAACTGAGCGGCAGGCGAATCGAACCAACTGCCCGTAGCCGTAGTTTCCGCATCGGGAAAGAAGCCGTAACCGGTATCGATCAAATGCTTCAAACCCTCTATTCCGTTTACTTCCGGAGCTTTCAGCATCAGAATTATCATTACCACGACGCCGATCAACATTATTATGCCCTGTATAAAGTTGGAAACGGCATTGGCGAAATAACCGCCTACGAACAGATAAACGCCTACCAACACCGCCATGATGACTACGCACCAAACAAAGTCCAACCCGAAAACCGCCTCGGACAGATAAGCTATGCCCTGGTAAACGCTGGTGGAATAAGGGATCAAAAAGATGAATATGACGATCGCGGCGTATAATTTTATATGCCGCGAATTGTACCTTTTTTCAAACAGCTCCGCCATAGTGCTGGCGCTATATCTTTGTGACAGGCTTCTGGTGCGCTTTGCAAGCACCAACCAAGCTACCAACGAACCCAATATCGCGTTGGCGATACCTATCCATACCGCGCCTAAGCCCAAACTCATGCCGTAAGTTCCGGCGTAACCTATAAATACGACTGCCGAAAAATAGGTGGTACCGTATGCAAAAGCGCTCATCCAACCGCCCATTCCCCGTTCGCCCAACAAAAATCCGTCCAAACTTTTGGACTTTTTATAAGTGACCACGCCCACAGCAACCATTGCCAAGACGTACAATACTAAAATCAAATAAGCCGACCAAATCCCGCCTGTAACCGCCAACATTGCCTTTTCCATGCGGTAATTATACGAAAACGCTAAAATTTTGTCAATGTATTATCTTTAATATAAATAATAACTTAATAAGTTTATTAATAAAGAAACTTATTCGGACGCGTCGCAAAAAAAAGGAGCCCGGCTTCGGACTCCGATAAATCGATTTATGACGGCGGTTACTGCCGCAAGTTCTATTTTACGTACTTTCTGACGCGCAATTCTACGCCCAGAGCCTTTGCGATCTCTTCCGCTTGTTCCAAAGATTCTTCCCCCACTACGTCGACTATGGACAGTACGACGCGCGGAACGTACTGTTTGCAGGCTTTGGCAAAATCCAGCATCGCATAAAAAGCTTTTTCGCCGAATTCGCTGTGGCAAAGATCCTGGTACGCCTTTGCCGAAGTTTCGTTCAACGAAACGTTGACGGTGTCTATCAGCCCGTGCAAACGTTCCGGAACTCCCGGTCCGATTATCAGTTCCGCCTGTCCGTTGGTATTTACGCGCGTCTTTTTGCCTTTCGATTTCAAATAAGCTGCGACTTCCAACATGACGTCCAGCCTGTACATCGGTTCGCCGTAGCCGCAAAAGACGACTTCTTCCGCAGAGTCCAGATCCTCGAACGAGTTAATGACCTCTTCGGCGGTGGGTTCGTGTTTCAGCCATAAGCCGATCTCCTTAAACGCGTCTGTGCGCCTGACGCAAAATTCACAATCGTTCGAGCAACGATTAGTCAGGTTTACGTATATCTTGTTTCCGATTCTGTAAGTATAAGTATCCATAATTCTATATTTTCTATAATTTAAATAATGTTCGTGCGTTTTCCGACGTTACTTCCTCGACGGAAATATCCGTGCGCCACTCCTGTATTTTGTCCCTGACGAAAGCTATATATTCCGGTATGTTGTCCTTGCCTCGGAAAGGTACCGGAGTCATATACGGGCAATCGGTTTCCAACAACAACCTGTCAGCGGGAACGGCTTTTACGACTTCGGCTTTGCCGAAGTTTTTAAACGTCACCGCGCCGCCGAAAGCTATGTGCAAACCTAATTTTACGAATTCACGCATCATCTCCGTACTGCCGCCGTAACAATGCATGACTCCGCCGTATTCCAGATCCCCTCTGTGCTCTTTCAATATCTGCAAAGCGTCGCCGTAAGCGTCTCTGATATGGAATATCATCGGCTTTTTCAAGGAATGCGCAAGTTCTATCTGTTCGTGAAACACCCTTTTCTGAACGTCGCGGTCGCTGAGGTCATAGTAATAATCCAAGCCGATCTCGCCTATAGCCACGGTCTTAGGCAGTTCCGATAATTCTTTAAAACGGTCGTAATCCTCTATCGACGCCGTTTTCGAATCGTGAGGATGTATCCCCACCGCAGCGTAAAATCGCGGATATTTCAGGCTGAGTTCGACTGCACTTTCGGACGAAGGCCGCTCGTATCCCACGACAATCAACGATTCAATGCCTTTTTCGGGCATGCTTTCGTGAATTTCGGCTGCCCTCGGGAGCAGCCGTTCATCGTTTATATGTGCATGTGTGTCTATCAGCATATAATGTGTTTTTATGTTCCCCGATTCAATGCGTTTATTAGTTTATCGGCTTATGCACTTATGCGCTTATACGCATATGCGCATATGCTAATACGCTCCTGCATACGCTTAATATACGCTCCCGTATGCCCTGCAACCCGTTCGATTTTGCCTTACGATATGTCGGAACCGGATTTGACCTCTTTTTCCGTGGTCAGCAATACGACGTTACCGTCGTCCTCGGCGCACAGCAACATGCCTTCGCTGATGACTCCGGCAAGCTTCGCGGGCTTTAGGTTATAAGCCACGATGACCGTCTTCCCTACCATTTCCTCGGGAGTGTACCATTTGGAAATACCGCTGAGGATCGTGCGCGTTTCGTCGCCTATCTGCACGGTGTTCTTTAACAGTTTTTTGCTGTTCGGCAGGTGTTCGGAAGCCAGAACTTTTCCGGTTTTCAACTGCACTTTGGCAAAATCTTCGATTCCTATCAATGTCGTTTCCTCTTTCTTTTCTTCCGTCTCTTTCTGTTCCGCGGACTTTGCCGGCGTAGCCGCTGCGGCTGCATGCCGTACCTCGCCGTTACGTTCCGCATACATTGCGTCAACTTCTTTCATCATCTTTTCAATGTCTATCCTGTTGAACAGTTTATCGGCGGTTTGGGTAACCGAAGTTCCGTTTTTCAGTAGTCCGAATTGATTTAATTCGTCAAAGCTCCTTGCCGGCGCCGAATACATCGCCAAAACTTTTTCCGCGGTTTTGGGCATGACGGGGGCAAGTAGCGTCGAACAAATTATTATCGTTTCGGAAAGGTTATATAATACCGTTTTCAGCCTGTCGGCTTTTGCCGCGTCCTTTGCCAGGATCCAAGGCGCCGTTTCGTCGATATATTTGTTAGCGCGGCGCAACACAAGGAATATTTCGTCTATCGCGTCGGCGACTTTGAACGCGTCTACGTCGGCTTTGACTTTTGCCGCAAGCGCCGTGACCGCCGATTTCAATTCGTCGTCTATCGGTTCGTAGGCTCCGCCGTCCTCTACTACGCCGCCGAAATATTTATGCGACATTGCCGCCGTCCTGCTGACCAGATTTCCGTAGATATTGGCAAGCTCCGCATTCGTCTTTTCGGCGACGGCTTCCCAACTGATAGTGCCGTCGTTATCGAAAGGCATCTCCCTTAATAAATAGGATCTGACGGCGTCCACGCCGAAGAATTTGATCAGATCGTCCGCATATATGACGTTACCTTTGGATTTCGACATTTTGCCGCCGTCCTGCAACAGCCACGGATGCCCGAAGACTTGTTTCGGCAACGGCAATCCCGCCGCCATCAGGAATATAGGCCAATAAATGGTATGGAATCTGACTATATCTTTGCCGATGACGTGCACGTCCGCCGGCCAATATTTATTGTACAGCTCGCCGCCCTTTTCGCCGTCGTAGCCAAGACCGGTAACGTAATTGAACAGCGCGTCCAACCAAACGTATACGACGTGTTTTTTGTCGAAAGTCACCGGGATACCCCAGGTAAAGCTGGAACGCGAAACGCACAGATCCTGCAACCCGGGCTTTAAAAAGTTGTTGATCATTTCGTTCTTCCTGGACAGAGGAACGATAAAATCGGGGTGATCCTCGTAATATTTCAACAGCTTGTCGGCGTACTTGGACATACGGAAGAAATATGCTTCCTCTTCGGCTTCCTTTACTTCTCTGCCGCAATCGGGGCATTTACCGTCCTTTAATTGGCTCTCCGTCCAGAACGATTCGCACGGAGTGCAATACCAACCTTTATAAGATCCTTTGTATATATCGCCCTGTTTGTACAGCTTTTCGAACAGCGCTTGAACTGCGGCGACGTGGTCTTCGTCCGTAGTACGGATAAAGCGGTCGTATTTGATATCCATTTCGTCCCAGATCCTGCGGATATCGCCCGCGACTTTGTCGACGAAAGCTTTGGGAGTTACTCCCGCGGCGGCGGCTTTTTCCTCTATCTTCTGACCGTGTTCGTCGGTACCCGTCTGAAAGCGCACGTCATAGCCTTCCAACCTTTTGAAGCGCGCCAAAAAGTCGGTCAGCACTATTTCGTAAACGTTACCTATATGCGGAGTGCCCGAAGTATAGGCGATTGCCGTAGTCAAATAGTATTTAGGTTTTGCCACGATACACCTCTCTTTAGCTAAAAGCAATTTGTCTTTATACGCCTTTAGAAAAGTTCATATAAAAGACTGTATAAAAAATATATCACTAATCTGTAAATTAGTAAAGCAATTGAAGCCTTCGGCAAAAAATCTAATTCTAAACATATAAAAATTCGGTTTTTCGGCGAAAAATTTTTTCGAACCGAAAATATATTCGGCTCCGTTTGGTACGAATAAGTAGCCGACGTTTGGAAACAATATTTTTCGGAAGGAATAAGTATGAATGGAGAGACTATAGTGATCAAGCGCGGAGAAATTTATTATGCCGATCTAAGCCCCGTCGTTGGCAGCGAACAAGGCGGCGTTCGTCCCGTGCTGATAATTCAAAACGATGTCGGAAACAAGTTTTCCCCTACCGTTATCGCCGCGGCGATAACGTCGAAATTGGACAAAGCTCGGTTGCCTACGCACGTGGCGTTGAACACAGCCAGCGGTCTGGAAAAGGATTCCGTTCTGTTGTTGGAACAGCTGCGGACGATAGACAAAACGCGCCTTGGGGCGCGCGTAGGTGAAGTGGGCGCCGATACCATGCAGAAGGTAAACAACGCCCTGTTGGTTAGCTTGGGATTTTTCGGCTGAGGTATTCCGAATTATTTTTCCTCGTTAGAAATCTTTTCCACGACTTTCAATGCGACTTCGTAATCGTATCCGCGCCAAATCAGGTAACGCAACACTCTTTCGCGCGCCTTTGGCGTGCGAACGGCTTTTTCCCTGCCTTCCATGCGCTTTCTGGCAAGAGCCAAAGCGTTGTCATAATCGTCTGACGGAGAATATTGCTTGTCTATGGCTTCGGAAATGATTGCGTCGGAAACGCCGCGCTGTTTCAATTCCTTCCTCAGTCTGTATTCGCCTGTCGTGCGGCTTCTGTCACGAATGTAGTTTTCGGCATAGTCTTCGTCGGAAATGCAGTTTTCGTCTTTTGCAATCTGCAAAGCTTTTTCCACGTTTTCGGCGCTGTAGCCTTTGTCGGTCAGATACTGCCTGGCGGCAGCAACCGTCCAGGAACGCCTGCCGATCATATCGAACAGATACTTTTTACACAAACAATAGTCGTTAAACTTAATAAAGTTTGCGTAAACGTCGTCGTCCATTTGTCCCTCTTTCAATCTGAATTTAGAGGCGGCTTCCAACGATATTTTAACTTTTTCGCCGTCTATCACGGCGCTGCATTTGCTTCCTCTTTTAGTTATCGTTTCAATCGTTTTCATATTTTATTATTATATACCGACCGTAACAATCTGTCCCGAATACTTATCTATGGTTCGGGAATACTTAGCAAAATTTACGGTTTATTTTGCTTTTTCGTCGTTCCTGTCGATTTTTTCTTTGTAGAAGTGCGGCGCTTTTTCGGAATATCGCGCAAAAACTCCTGCCTTAGCTCCTCTTCGCCTTCCTCGTGAAAGCGTCTGTCCCAATAGTCGTCGCGCGCTTTGCGCTTTATCAACAGCATGCTTTCGTTGATGCTCATGAACAGTACGCCGGCGATGGCGAACAATAGCCCTACTCCCATTATAACGCCTCCGACGGTCTGAGTATTGCCCCCGACTTCGAATATGATACACATTATCCCGATGTATACCATGGCGACGGAGGCAAAGACAAAGCCCGCCAATATCCTCAGCAGTTTCAAGTGGTGTTTTTGAGCTTCCGGGACCTTGGGCTCATAACGGTAAAACGGTAAATATCTGCCGCCCTTTCCGCAAAACATAACGACGGCAAGCGCCATAAACGCCGCAGCCACTATTGTAGATATTACGATTCCCGCAATTTTGTCAGAAGTCATTTGAATTTAATTTCAGGTAAAATTGAATCCGTCCTTTTGCAACTTTGCTATCTGCAAAGTAAGTTGGTCGATAAATTCTTTGTTGGAGCGTGTTTTCAGCATCATTTGTATCAGGTTTTCGGTGGCTTCCTGGACGTCGCCCGCGCTAAGCATCTTTCTGACAGCCCAGATACCTTCCAATTCCCTTTGGCTGAGCAACAATTCCTCGCGGCGGGTGCTGCTGCGGTTCAAATCTATTGCCGGGAAAATACGCTTTTCCGAAAGCTTCCTGTCCAAATGGATCTCCATGTTGCCGGTGCCTTTGAATTCCTCGTAAATGACGTCGTCCATTCTGCTGCCGGTATCCACCAAAGCCGTGGCGATTATCGTCAGACTGCCGCCGTTTTCAATGTTTCTGGCTGCTCCGAAAAAGCGCTTCGGCGCATGCAGAGAACCGGGATCGATACCGCCGCTAAGCGTCTTTCCGGTAGGAGTTATAGTCAAGTTGTACGCACGCGCCAACCTGGTCAAAGAGTCCATTAATATGACTACGTCCTGTCCCAATTCCACCAAACGCTTCGCCCTTTCCAACACCAACTCCGCAGCTTTGGTGTGATGTTCGGGCATCTCGTCGAACGTCGAATAGACGACTTCGCCCTGGATGCTACGTTGCATGTCGGTAACTTCCTCCGGGCGTTCGTCGACCAACAGCACCATCAGGTGCGCGCCGCCGGTCTGACCTTCGGGATAGTTTGTGGCGATCGAGTGCGCGATCTTCTTTAACAGCGTCGTTTTACCTGCCTTTGGCGGAGAAACGATCATGGCGCGCTGACCTTTTCCTATCGGCGCAACAAGGTCGATTGCGCGAATGGCAAGGTCTGCCTGCGCGCCTGCAAGCTCCAATTTGTACCTTTCGTCGGGATACACCGGAACCAACGATTCGAACCAGGGACGTTGGAACATCTCCTGCGGATCTTTGTCGTTTACCGACAGCACTTCGACGACGTTCGGCGGTCTGTTTTCGGCGTTCTTTTTGGCATTTGCCTTTACATAATCGCCCTTTCTAAGCTTGAACCTTTTGATCAGCTGCGCAGAAATATATGCGTCCTGCGGTCCCTGTTCGTAGTTTTTCGCGCGCAAAAAGCCGTATCCGTCCGGACAAATTTCCAATATCCCTTCGCGTTCGCGTATCTCCGTGTAAGCCACCGAATCCTGCGGATCGTATTTCGTCCTGTCCGTATAACGGTTTTTGTTCATTCTGTCGTCGTCATCGGGACGAGTGCCGCCCAATTCCCTGTATTCGGCTATGCGCCTTGACGGAGATTCGGGTTCGTAACCGTCCTTTACGGTGCGGAAACGGTTGCCGTTCATCCGCTTTTGCATTTTTTCGCGTTCGTAGTCGCGCGTGACATAGTCCCTGTCCCTGCGGTCGTAATCGCGCCCCTGCGCTTCCCTGCGGTCGTAATCTTTACGCTCTTTCTTTTCGGGTTCCTGATACTTGCTTGCGACTCTAGCGGCATAGTCCTCCGCCTCCGCGCCGTCGGCGTTGGACAACGTGCGGTAATCCACACCTTGCTTTAATAAATACTCCTGCACAAGTTTTATCAGGTCAGAACCGCCCTGGTCTTTCGGCGGACGACCACGCCTCTTTACCGGCGCGTCGTTCACGGGGTCGGGCAGTTCTTTCAGGCTGAGGACAAAGTCCACCAACTCCGCTTTCTTTTTGTCCGTGGGACAGTTGTGCCCCAGCTCCCTACATAGGTTCCTTAGTTGGAATATGCTGAGACGATCCAACTGTTCTTCGGTTATAAAATTGACCATATACAGTCCTCCGTAAACTTTCTATAATACTTGCTTTTACTTCGTTAAAAATCAATATTCAGGTAACCTTATCATACAATAAGGATAACCAAACTTGATGTTAATATCAAATTGCTAATGCCGTTAGCCGATTTTTTTCATAACGATCACCCTGGTGCGTTCGCCGTCGAAATCGGCACGGTCAAATTCCAACGCTTGGGTATCGGCGTATTCTATGTCTTCTTTCGGGAAAAGGTCCAAGAACTCGTCCAGCTCGTCAAACTGAGTCTTATAGCCGTCCATCATGTAATGCATGGGAATGACTACGTCGGGCATCAATCTGTCAACGTAGTCTTTGGCTTCGCGGGCGTCGATGGTGTACCTGCCGCCCACGGGTATCAACAGAATGTGAATGGAACCGATCAGCTCTGCCAACATGGGGCTTAGCTCCTCGCCTATATCGCCCAAATGGCACACTTCGACGCCGTCCATTCTGATACGGAAGACTATGTTCTTGCCTCTTAATAAACCTTTTTTATCGTCGTGATAGCTTTTAAAGCCGAATATCTCTACGCCTTCGACTCCGTGATCGCCCGTAGTTCTGATGACTGTTTTATAATCTTTCACCGCGTTCAAAGCGTTATGATCGTAATGATCGTGGCTGATCGTAACTATATCCGCGCTGACTTCGGGCATGGTAATACCCATTTCGTTGGCGTCAAAAGGGTCTGTGACCAGACTGATCCCGGTACTTTCCGTCAATTTAAAACAACTGTGTCCCAGCCATTCTATTTTCATATATACTCCGAAAAATTTATTTTATGATATGATTCATTCTTTAATTCAGACTTTTGCCGTATCGATCGTATCGCGGCTATTTATCAACGTAATATCAACCTTTTAGATATTATATCTTAACTAAGTAAATATTACAAGGAGATTTTTTTAAAAATATTAAATTTTTTTAACCCGATTTCAAAAAATCTCCTTTAAGCGCTATATTTCGTCATAAGCCGCCTTTTTCGGCGTCAGGCTGTGCAACTTCATTCCAAAGTAAACACGAATTGCACGGGATTATGGTCCGAATATTGAAAATCCGTATCTATGTTTTCTATCGAAACGGTTTTGACGTTATCCGAAACGATAAATCCGTCCAAAACCGTGATATAGTTTACGCCCTTTTCGTAAGGTATTTCGGCGTCGCGGCAAGTACCTACGCCCTGTTTTGTCGCAACTACTCGGAAGCCGTCAGCCACCATATCGTCCGTCAACGGATACGCCCAGCCGGGAGTCTGCTGTTCGGACGGGAAAGCTCCCAACGAATCGGCAAGATCGTGATTGAAATCGCCGCCGACAATGACGTAATTACCCGCGGCGTATTCGGCGGCTATTACTGCGTTCAGCATCTGCAGCTGCTGTTCGCGAATGGTACCTCCCTCGTCGTAAGCCGACATATGGCTGTTGATCAAAACCAATTCTTTGCCGTCAGCTACGGGGACCCTGTTTACCATAAAGCAACGGTCCAAGTCGAAGAATTTTGCAAAGCCGTCGTCCACGGGATAACTTCTTCTGACCGATTCCGTAATGTCGTAACGCGAAAAAGTCGCAATACCCGCCGTATTTTTACCATGAAAATCGTTCAAAGGATACATCAGATAAGCCGAATGGAAATTTATTGCAAAGGCGCGGTCGTAATTTTCGCCGATAGCCTCGGTCAGCATATCCAATTGATTTACGTTATAGCTTCTGTCGCCGTCTATATCGACTTCCTGTGCCAAGATGAAATCGGCGTTTTGCGCCGCCAACACGGCGGCAGCGCCGCTGACTGCGTTTATGACGTGACGTTTATCTATTGCTTTACCGTATTCGCCGTAAACTTCCGTCCCGTCTGCCATGACGCCGGAATCCATAAAGAAGGAAAAGTCGGGCGTGTACGCGCCAAAGCCGATATTGTAAGTAATCACGGTGTATTCCGTGCCCTTTTCCAACCGCGCCGTAGCTCCGCCGGCAATTTCCAAACTTTGATTGTCGGGTATTCGGTCGTATACGGCTACGACGTAAATTACGTAAGCCCCCACCG
>DVNF01000158.1 GCA_018714575.1 Candidatus Stercoripulliclostridium merdigallinarum | reverse complement strand
CGGCTCGGCTCCCGCCGCGCCCCTATCGGGCGAAGCCGCGGAAACCGCGAAAAAAGATTTGGTATACATAATTAAAAAAGGCTTGCCCGGCGCCGAAGCCGAAACAGAAAAGCTGTTGGCGGCAGGGATCGACGCGAATGCCGTTATCAACGATTATTTAATAAAGGCTTTGAACGAGGTGGGCGCAGACTACGAACAAGGTAAAATCTTTTTGCCCGGATTGATCCAATCCGCCGAAGCCGCAAAAGGAGCGTTTAACGCCATAAAAAAGAGCATGGTCGGGGAGGAAGTCCCCTCTCGCGGCGCCGTCGTAATGGCTACGGTAAAAGGCGACGTACACGATATAGGAAAAAATATTGCCGCAACGGTATTGGAAAACTACGGCTTCCGCGTCATCGACCTGGGCAAAAACGTCGATCCGACGGAAGTGGTTTCCGCCGTAAAAGCCAACGGCGCAAAACTTGTCGGACTGTCGGCTTTGATGACTACGACCGTCAAAAACATGGCTGAAACTATAGCTTTGTTGAAAAAGGAATGCCCCGAAGTCAAGACTATGGTCGGCGGCGCGGTTTTAACCAAAGAATACGCCGCAGAAATAGGCGCCGATTTCTATTGTCCCGACGCGGCGGCTGACGTTAAATTCGCCGAGGAAGTTTATAAATAACCGCTTTATCTTGCTTTTTCCGAGGCAAGGTATATAATATTAGAAGTAAATTAAATAGAATCCGGGATCGGCGTAACGTTCGCCGTCAACAGGGAAAGCGCGGTGAAAATCCGCCGCAACAGCCATTACCGTAACCGATTATGGAAGTCGGATGACCTGCCCGGACCGTAAAGTCGTTTCCGGGCAAACGGGGAACGCAAAGCCTGCGCTTTTTTACCCTACAAGGGGCTGCCTCCGTTTGTCCGAATGTTAAAATAATCAACGGAGGTTTTTCTATGAAAAAACTGTTTTACGTCTTTATGCTAGCCCTGATTGCGCTGTCCGTCGTCGCTCTTGCGGCATGCGATAACAATTCCGGCGAAACTTTTGCCGAAGGCGACGAACTGACATTGGTCATCGGTTACGACGAACCGCAGGAAATCGCTATCGACTTAAACGGTATCAGCCGCGAAGTGACTTTACCGGAACTGTTTACCGCGGCAAAAATCGAATACGAAATGGTAGAAGGAATGTTGACGAAAGTCGATCGGCTTGCCCCCGAACCGCCCGAATATATCTATCTTTATACTTCGGTGGAAAGCGATTTCGATACTTCCGAATATGCCAAAACGATGACTTTCGGAGATACCGAATTGTGCAGCTCCGGCGTAGGCGCAAACGATATGAGTATCGTCCCCGGCGAAATTATATATATAGGAACGATCACATCACCTATTGATTTTTTTAAATGAGTAACGGCGTCAGAAAAAGTACCGTTTCCATAGTGCAGATCGCACTTGCCGCGGCAACTTTGTCGGCGGCAAAATTTGCGTTGATGTGGCTGCCGAATATCGAGGTGGTTACTTTGTTATGCGCCGTTTACGGCTTTACTTTGGGTTGGAAAGGCATTGCAGCGTCGGGCGTCTTCGCGGCGATAGAAACATTGATCTGGGGATTCGGCAGCTGGGTGATAACATATTTCATACATTGGCCGCTGGTAGCTTTTTCGTTTTGCATACTCTCCCGATTTATCAAACCGTCACGGATAATACCTACCATAGCGGCTTTTGTGCTGACGGTGGAGTTTTCGGTACTTTCGGCTTTGGTAGACGTCGGATTGACAACGGGATACTTTTATAATTTCGGGGAACGCTTTGTTATCTATTTTCTGCGCGGCACCTGGTTTTACGTTGCGCAAATCGCCTGTAACCTTGTGCTGTTCCCCTTGCTGTTTAAACCTTTGACGGCGTTGATAACCCGATTTACAAAAAAACAGGACGTCAAAATCAACCCCACGGAAAAATAATAATCGATTTGATTCTTATTCTTACGAAAAAAACCGAGCCGCGCAGGCTCGGTTTTTTATCGGATAATAACAATTAGATGCGTTTGCAAATTTCGGTAAAGATGACACCCAAACCGTATGCGCCCGCGTCCGGATAGCCTTCGGAATCGGTAACTCCGGCTCTGCCCATTTTGGCTTGGATAAACTTCGTTTTGTCCGCGCCTTCGACTGCCGCGGCGGCAGCCTTTTTCATAGCGGCTTTCATCTTCATACCCTCTTTCGCGGCTGCGGTCAGCGTGTCTGCCGCAGGTACCAAAGCGTCGATCAAAGTCTTGTCGCCTACGACGGCGCCCTTTCCGAAGGACTTCCTGCCCGTCTCCTGTACGCCTTCGACGGCGGCTTGGAAGATAGCGGCAAGGTCGGCAAGATCGATTTCCTTTTTGCCCTTTACGGCTTTTCCTGCATAGCGGAACGCAGAACCCCAAATGGGACCGGAAGCGCCGCCGCAATATTCCATGATAACTTCGGAACAGCTGATCAAAAATTCGCCTACGTCGCCTTTCTTTCTGGAATCCCAATCCTTTTTCAGCTGTTTAAAGCCTTTTGCAATACTCATACCGAAATCTCCGTCGCCGCAACGGTCAGCCTTGCAGAACGGCACTTCGTTTTCAATTATAATGTCAGCCATCAGCTCTACCAACTTGCCCATTCCGGGAGTATTGATCTTTTCACCGATAACGGGTTTACCTTCGAAAGCATAGCTGCCGGCTTCCTCTTCGACGGCTGCTTCCTGTACGGCTTCGGCCTTTTTCGCAAAAGTCGCGGGAGTGACGTTCAACGCTTTTGCCAATGCCTGAATAGCTTCCCTTGCCGCGACGTCCTCTTTGGAAGATCCGCCCCAAGTAATAGCCGGAGTAGCTACGGGATAATCCAGGTATGCTTTCAGTTCGTCGTCCAGCCTGAGGAACGTGACCGAAGCCCCTGCCATGTCGATAGAGGTCATATAGTTGCCGACCAAAGTCTTGTAAATTTTGACGCCTGCCTTTTCCAATTCGTTAGTGACGGAATTGTTGAACAAATACAGTTCTTGTAACGGCGAACCGCCGAAACCGTTGATCAACAAAGCGATTTCTTCGCCGGCTTTCAATCCTAAATCCGTCGCTATATCGGGAACGATCCTTGCCGCCAAAGCGTCCGCGGAAATCAATTTTTCGCGTTTTCTGCCCGGCTCGCCGTGTATACCGACGCCGAATTCCATTTCGTCTTCGCCTATTTCAAAGGTCGGAGAACCTGCCGCGGGAACGGTGCAGGAAGTCAACGCAAAGCCGAAAGAACGGATATTGGCGATGACTTTTTCGGCAACGGCTTTGACTTCGGCAAGGGATTTGCCTTGTTCGGCTGCCGCGCCGGCGATCTTGTGAACGAATACGGTGCCGGCAACGCCGCGCCTGCCGACGGTGTACAAAGAATCTTTTACCGCTATGTCGTCGTTGACGTAAACTGCGTCGACTTGGATACCGTCTTCCTTTGCCAAAGCTCCGGCATTATTGAAGTTCATGCAGTCGCCCGAATAGTTTTTGACGATCATCAAGGTACCCTTTTTCGAAGCGGTCATCTTCAACGCGTTGTAAACCTGGATCTGCGACGGCGAAGCGAATATGTCGCCGCAAACGGCGGCGTCCAACATACCTGTGCCGACAAAACCGGCGTGAGCAGGTTCGTGACCGGAGCCGCCACCCGAAATCAAGGTAACTTTGTCGCGATCGATAACTTTTTTCTTTACGACTTTATATTTTTCTACGAACTCCAATTCGGGGTGCGCTTTAGCCATGCCGTGACACATATCGTACACGAAGCTTTCGGCGGTGTTCATTATTTTTTTCATATTGGAAAGTACCTCCTAAAATAAAACTTGTGCCGAGGGTTTCCCCACGGCACAAGTGGAAAAGTTAAATCTTAGCAGCAGCAACCGTCGGAATATTTCATGGCTTCGCCGATCTTGTCGGCAGCGATAATGGCTGCGGCAACGTCCTTCGGGGTGACTTTGAAGGGCATGAAGTGAACGGATTCGTCGGGTATGCAAGCTTTTTCGGCAACTTCCATCAGTCTGTCGCCGATGTCTTCTACGCCGAGGTCGGCAAGGCAGACCGGCAGTCCTACCTGCAGGCAGAAACCGACGACTTCTTCGATCTCTTCCATCGGAGCGTTTTCGAGTACCAATTGGCACAGCGTTCCGAATGCAACTTTTTCGCCGTGGAAGAACTTATGGGTTTCTTCCAAAACGGTCAAGCCGTCGTGTATCGCGTGAGCGGCTGCCAAACCGCCGGATTCGAATCCCAGACCGCTGAGCAGGATGTTGGCTTCGATAATGTTTTCCAACGCGGGAGTAACGACTTTGGATTCGCAAGCCAGCCTTGCCTTAAAGCCGTCTTCCAACAGCGTTTGATAGCACAGTTCCGCCAAAGCGTAAGCAGTCTTTGTGCCCATAGCCAGGTTTTCGCCCTTAGCGCGGTTCGCGCCGCACGGCAGACCTGCGTTGACGTTTCCGAAAGATTTTTCGTTGGCTCTGGCTTCGAAGTAAGTGGACAGAGCGTCGCCCATACCGGAAACCAGGAATCTGACGGGAGCGTTGGCGATAACCGTCGTGTCGATCAAAATAACCGAGGGGCTTTGTTTGAAATACGCATAATCGTCAAAGGCGCCGTCCGGAGTGTACAAAACAGCGGAGTGCGAAGTAGGCGCGTCGGTCGCGGCGATCGTCGGGCAAATGATCAAAGCATTGCCTTCGGCGACGCATTTTGCGGTATCGATGGCTTTGCCGCCGCCCAAGCCTATAGTGCAAGCGCAACGGTTATCCTTGGCTATCTTTTGCAGTCTTGCCACTTCTTGGCGGGAGCATTCGCCGGTAAAGTCGACTTTTACAAATTCGATTTTGTATTTTGCGGCGGTAGCGTCCAATTTCGCCTGTACCCTGGCGGAATCGTCCTTGTGCGCTATCAAAAGAGCCTTTTTACCAAAGGTCTTTACAAAATAACCGAGGTTCAAAAGTTCGTCTTCGCCTTGAACGTATTTAGTGGGGCAAATAAATGCTTTTCTCATTAATACATCTCCTTTGATGTGAATTTTTGTTTAAATTAATTATAAATCAAATTATAAGTGCCGTCAATACTCAATTTTCCAAAAATTGACGATAAAAAACGAAAAACCGCCCCCGTGAAGAGGCGGTCTGATAAAAATTCTTATTCAGGTTATTTACCTTTTTTCAAAACCGAGGCGTAACCGCCTTCGCCGTATTGTATACACCGCGAAACACGGGATAAGGTGGCGGAGGATATATCCGTTTCCGTGATAACCTGCGCATAAGTCTTTCCTTCCAACAATAACTTTGCCGCCCTTACCCGTTGCGCCATTTGCTCCAACTCCTTTGCCGTGCAAAGATCGTTTAAAAACTTTTCCGCGTCCGCCGCGTTATCGATCGCTACAAACGCCGAATACAGTTCGTTCATCATCTGTTCCGGTATGTGTCCCATATTATACCGCCTCCGCGCTCTTCCTAAGGAATGCTATCGTCTTTTCAGACTTCGGGTTACCGAAAACCTCTTCCGGGGTCCCCTCTTCCTCTATAATTCCGTTTGCCATAAAAATGACCTTATCCGCCACACCGCGTGCGAATTCCATTTCGTGAGTAACGACTATCATAGTCCTGTCAGACGATTTTAAACCCTTTATGACCTTTAAAACTTCACCTGTCAACTCCGGATCAAGGGCGCTGGTAGGTTCGTCAAAGCACAACACGTCGGGTTCCAAGGCAAGCGCCCTTGCAATAGCCACTCTCTGGCACTGACCGCCCGACAGTTCGCACGGATACGCAGTCTGTCTGTCGCCCAGCCCTACCCGTTCCAACAGCTTTATCGCGCGATCGGTCATTACTTTTCCGATCTCGTTATCGAACAAGTTTTTACCGAATATATGTTTTGCTTTTACTTTGCGACGCGTCTTTTCGTCGTTTAGGACGGGAATATCCCCAGCCTCTGCCGCAT
>DVNF01000157.1 GCA_018714575.1 Candidatus Stercoripulliclostridium merdigallinarum | reverse complement strand
AGTTTAGTAAAACCTAAATGACTGTTTTCAGACCCGCGCAGTTAACAAAGTATCGCGCAGCTTTTCAACAGCCCGGCGCCCGGACTGTTCAAAAACGAGCGAGACAAGGCTCGCGCAGTGATGTAAGGCAGGAGTTTAGTAAGCCGAAAGACTATCGAATGCCGCGCACAGAAAACGAAGTAGCGCGACTCTTTTCGAATTGCGAATTTGATATTATCCCGATAACGACCGAAACGGTCAAAAACTAGCGATACAAGGCTCGCGCAGTGGCAAGAGGTAGGCGTTTAGTGCCCTAAATAACTATCTCTTGCCGCGCGCAGTAAACGAAGTAGCGCGACGTTTTTCACCGTTTCGGATTAGTAGCAGCCTTTTTTCATCACTACCCCCCCCGCCGCGGCATGCCCGAATCGGATCGATCTTTCCAACCCGCAGCCTGTTGCAACGCCGAAACAGAACCCGCCCGTAAAGGCGTCGCCTGCGCCCGTAGCGTCCACGATTTCCGTATTTGCGTCGGTTAAAGGAATTTCCTTATCAAAGCCGTTTTCGGTAACCGAAGTAGTAGGTACGGTAACCGTAATTCCGTCATTTAAAAACGCGGCTCCTTTCGAAGCCAAAGTAACCACAGGGTGTGGAACGAATGCCGAAAGGGCAGTCAAAGCGTCAGTCAAGTTCGATTTTCCCGTCAGTTTCCGTGCTTCCAATTCGTTTGGCAGGTAGTAATCCAGAACCTCAAGATACTCGCTCATTTCGTTCATATCCATATCGGGCGAATAGCCGAAATCGCCTATCAGAATTTTACCCGAACGGCGGAGTTTTTTATAGACGTCCAGATACTTTCCGTACTCTACAATCACCGCGTCGGCGTCTTTCAGATACAGGTAAACTTCGGAATCCGACGCGGTATATTCGTCGGAGCAGGTCACGAAACTTCTTTCGCCCGGAGTCAGCATTACCGAAGTCACGTTGATACCCGAACCCGTTGCTCCGTCGGGCATGAGGTTACGGTAAGCGATACGTTTTTCTGCAAGCTTTTCGCGGACGAATTCCGAAAAATAGCCTTTGCCGATATAAGTCAGCAACTCGATTTCTGCGCCGAACGAAGCGGCGTGATACAACATAGACGGCACTCCGCCGCCCAGCAGCGGTTCGAAGGACGCGGCATACAATTCTTCGCCGGGTTCCGGCAGTCGCGGGAGTTTGTCGAACACCAGATCGACGTTTAATTTTCCTATACCTTTTATCAGCGGTTTTTTGGTCATATTTTTATTTAGTTACGCAAAATTAATCGGAAAATACAATAAAATCTTTGTTGACGTTTATGTATTTATCCGCCAACGTTTCGGCTTTTGCCGCCGACAGAGGATTTGCCGCCAGGGCGGAAACGAGGTCGGATTTTTTACGCGAACGCAACGCTATGGAAGCGGCGTTTTCGTAGGCTTTCATCGTGACTATCAGATCCCGACATTCGGAAGGAATATTTTCGAATTTATGCGGAATGACGCCGTCCGGGGTGACGGTGACGGATATTTCGGCAACGTCGGTGGGTTTTAACCCGGGGATATTGCCGCCCGAAGGGCAGGAAAGTATCATATCGCCGGGGATCCCCGATTCGATAATTTCGATATATTTCAGGGCGACGCCTGCGTAACCGCCTTTTTCGGGGGACTTCGGGTCGAAGCGCCACGGCTTTTGTCTGACGACCCCCGTTTCCGTCGCCATATAGGAGCTTTCCCTTTCTCCGTAGCCTGCGGAAAAGACCTTTAACGCGCCGTCGTAATCGTTTTCCGGGTCGATTTTTTTCAATTCGGCAAGGAGTTTTTTATTTATACGCGCTATCTGCGCTCCGCGCAGTTCCTTTGCCGACAGCATATGCCGCAAGGCTTGTTCCGGGTAGTAATAATAGTACAGGTACTCGTTGGGGATATAGCCGCGCATTTCCAATTCTGCGCGGTCGAAGTAGCTAAGTTCGGTTTTGACATAGGCGTCGGGGTCGGAGATTATCCTTTTCGTGACGTCTGCGCCGTCCAAGGTCACCGATTTAAAAAACGAAAGGTGATTCAATCCGTAGACTTCGCCTTTTAACGCGCCTTCCGGCAGGCGCAGCAGTTTTTCAAAGGAATCCAACATTCCCGTCGGAGCGTCGCAGATGCCGTAAGCGAAGTCGATACCCGCGTCGTACAGCGCCTGTGTGACGATACCGACGGGGTTTGTGAAGTTAAAGATTTTTACTCCGGGACGCGACAGGCGTTTTGCGCTCTCGGCGATAGCCGACAGGGCGGGAAAGGTGCGCATAGCAAACGATAAGCCTGCGCCGCCCACGGTTTCCTGAGCGATGACTTCTTCCGCGATCGTCAGCTTTTCCTCCTCCGCGCGCTTGTCGTCGCCTCCCGGACGGATAGTCGTGATGACGTAGTCGGCGTTATATAATGCCGAGTCGTTGTCGGTCGTGACGGTAAAAGCCAGGTCGGGATCGTTCAACGCGGCGGTTTTCTTTGCCAAAGTGCCGTAAACGGCAAGCTTTTCGGGGTCGTTATCGGAAAAAACGACTTCAGTGATGCCCAATTTGCGGGCAGCTTGCGATAGACTCTTTGCCAGGAACATGCTTCTGACGCCGCCCCCGCCTATAACTGCTATTTTCATAATCCGATTATACCAAAAAGCGCGGCTTTGTTCAAGGCGCAATCCGGCAATTTTGCTGTTGTGCGGCAGATTTTTGCCGCGATCCGTTCGGGGGTGATCAGGCGAAAATTCTAATCGGAAAAAGGGGCGGAGCAAATGTTGACAACGCGCGCAGTATTTATTATTATATAATAGATATCATATCGGAATACAGATCCGAAGGAGGACAAAATGGACGAAAACCGTGCGGTGGTAACTGCAGAAGGCAAGGTCGCCGAAACGACCGCGGCGCAGTCCGTCGAAAACGTCAAAGTCGGACCCGGGCATCCGGACTACATTCCCACAAAGGAAAAATGGATGTACGGCATCGGCGCGTTGATGGACGGCGGCGGCGTAGCTTTGATGAGTTGCGTAATGTTGAATTACATGACTTCATTGGGAATTGCGGCGGCAGTGGCTTCAACGATAATTTTGGTGGCAAAATTCTGGGACGCGGTATCCGACCCGCTGATGGGATTTATCTCCGACAACACCCGTTCACGTTGGGGCAGAAGGAAACCTTATATGTTCTTTGGCGGTATAGCGCTGTTGTTCGGACTGTTATTGCTGTTTATGCCCATTCGCGATTGGGGCGTCAGCGTAGGCGGCTTTACCGCATACATGATAGTCATGTACCTGTTGTGGAACACGCTCTCGACGATAACGCAGGTACCGTACTGTTCGCTGGCTTCGGACATTTCCCCGAACTTCCGCGAAAGGAACAACGCGAATACGATAAAATTGGTATTCAGCGCGGCGGCGGCGGGCATTTCATACGTTTTGCCGCTGTTGCTGCTTGAAGCGTATACCGAACCCGAAGCGGCTATGCTGCCGGCGATGGACGGAGTAGGCTTTTGGCTGACGATCTCCATAGTCTTCGGGGTGCTGTTCGGCGGCGGATTGGTATTGGCTGCGATATTCGTAAAGGAACGTATCGCTCCGCCGAAACAACGTGAAAAATTCCACCTTAAACAGTTCGTAAAAGATTACGCCGTACCGTACAAAAACAAATCCTTCCGTTGGCATATCGGAATGTACGCCGCGGCGTTTATGTGCATGGATATCATCAGCGCGTTGGCGGTCTACTACGCTACCGACGTTTGGAAAGGCAAATCGTTGTTCGATATGGAGTTTTCGTCCATGTTTATAGTTGCGCCGCTGATGGTGGCGGCGGTGCTGGCTTTCCCTGTAGTCAGGTGGCTGATGTCCAAAAAGTCAAAGCAGTTCGCTTTCCGTATCGGTTTGCCGTTTTATATCGTGGGCGGCATAATGATGGCGGTAATGGATCCCGAATGGACTCCGCCGATACTTGTGCCGATAGTTTCGTTTATTATGGGCTTCGGCTTCGGCGGCGCGCAGATGATGCCGTGGATAATCTTCCCGGACACCGTGGACGTAGCCGAATTCGCTACCGGCGTCAGGAACACGGGCACATATTCGGGCATGATGACCTTGATCAGAAAGGTTGCCGGCGCTTTGGGCGTAGGCATGGTAGGTTGGATAATGACAGGCGCGGGCTATATCAGCTCCGAAACCGCCGGCGAAGTTGTACCTCAACCCGAAAGCGCGCTGTTGGCTATACGCCTGATGATGGGCATAGCAATAGTCGTTTTGATAGGGTTTGCGCTGTTCTGTTCGTTGCAATTCAAAGTTACGGATAAAAAATTACAACGTATGCGCTATTACATAGAGAAAGTAAAAGAGGGCGGTTTGCAATCGCTGACGGCGGCGGAAACCGCCGAACGCAACTCCATGGTGGCGGAGCTGTACGGCAAAGTCGACCCGAATGACGCCGCGGCGTGGATAAACGAGGGCTTAGGCGAAAACGGCGCGGAAGCCGCAGCAGTCGTCGAACCGACAGAGGAGAAATAACGGTGATAAAGCATATCGTATTGTTCAAGCTGAAAAACCCTACTCCTTCGGAATGCGAACGCGCAAAGGAAGTATTGCTAAGCATGCGCGGCAAAGTTCCGGAGATCGTCGATATGGAAGTCGGGATCGATTTTTTACATTCCGAACGTTCTTACGACGTGGCTTTGCAGGTAACGGTAGCGGATCGAGCGGCGTTGGACAGTTACCAATCCGACTACTATCACGTGACGGTGGTAAAGCCGCACATGCACGCCGCGCGTTCGGGATCGGTCGCCATAGATTACGAAATATAGGATACCCGAAATTTAAATTCGGGAACCTGAAATCAGGTGTAGTGGTTGAGTATGGAATATTATAAGCTGGATATAAAGGGATACGAACACGCATTGCCGATACTGCCGATAGGCGGAGGAATAAAGATATGTTTCTTTAACCTGCACGGAGCGCAGGCGCTGACCGAACATTGCGGCAAGGAATTGGCGAAAGAGGTACAGGGTGCCGAGGTAGTCATTACCGCCGAATCCAAAGGTTTGCAGTTGGCGCACGTGGTGGCAAGGGAACTCGGTCAGGAATTTTACGCGGTAGCCAGAAAGTCGAAAAAGCTGTATATGCAGGACGGCATTTCGGTGACGGTAAAATCGATAACTACCGCCGAAACGCAGACCCTGTATCTTTCGCGTCACGACGCCGATCTGATAAAGGGCAAAAAGGTGGCGATCGTGGACGACGTCATATCGACGGGCGGCAGCCTGTCGGGGTTAGAGAAACTTGTCGTCGAAGCCGGTGGCGAAGTCTATGTAAAGGCTTTCGTATTGGCTGAAGGCGCCGCCGCCGACAGACCCGACATCAAATACTTACAAAAAATTCCTATTATAAAGGAGTAATATGCACAAACCTACAACCGCCGACATGCAAAAGATATATGAAATGCTGCCCCGGGCAAACGTGATCGACACCGGATGGTCGAAAGTCACCGTTTTGGGTTGGTTCCGTACGCACAATCCCATTGTGGAAGTCAGGGACGAATACGCTCTGTTGCGCGTGGAATACGACGACAAAGGCATCAACATTTCACCTCTTGCGACTTCGCCCGAGGCTTATAAAGCCGCGGTAACCGAATTGGAATCGATGGGTTTCGATTCGCTGAGGGGCGCAAACGCATGGCAGGCGGAGATATTGAAAGAGATGGGGTACGAAGTTACCTTGGATCGCAACGCTTCCGAATACCTGTATTTGCCGGAGGATCTGATAGAGCTGAAAGGACAAAAATTCCATTCGAAACGTAACTTTATAAACAGGTTCGACGCGGAATATACGTTCAGACCCTATACATCGGGCGATTACGACGGATTGATGAAGCTGTTATGTATGTGGTCGTACAGACACATCGACAACGGCGTGCGCTTTTGCGAACAGGAAGGCTGGATCAAATACAAGGACCTGGAAAAAGTCGAAGTCGACGAGGAAATATTGGTGCTGGACGGCGTGGTAAAGGACCTGAAAGGTTATAACTGTTATGCCGACGTGTTGGTCGTAAACGACGAAATAGTCGGTTTTGCGGCAGGCGAAACGATGCCGAACGGGATCGGAGCGCTGTATTTCGAAAAAGCCAATATCGATTATCGCGGCATATACCCTTTGTTGGATAATTTGTTCTGCAAGGCGCACTTCGGCGAAGTAAAGTATATAAACAAGCAGGAAGACATGGGCATAGAAGGGCTGAGGAAATCCAAGCTCAGCTATAATCCCGTGGCAATGGCGGAAAGATACACGGCGGTCAAAAAATGAGTCTCAGCGTGACGACGTTATCGTCATCCAGCTCCGGCAATTCGGTGTTGGTGACGGGGAACGGCAGAAGCATTTTAATAGATTGCGGCATACCCGTCAAAAGATTAAAGGACGGATTGGAAAGCGCCGGAGTAAAGTTATCCGACGTCGAAGGCATCTTACTGACTCACGAACACGACGACCATATTCGCACCGTAGCGGTGGTGTCCGAAAACTACGGCATACCCGTGTACGCCGAAAGGCGGACTCTGGCGGCGGTAAAGGCGCGGACAGATTTGAAGGGCGGGTTTTATTTCGAAAGTATGAGACCGTTCATGCTGGCGGGAATGGAGATCCGTCCGTTTCCTACTCCGCACGACGCCGTTTCGCCCGTGGGATATTCCGTAGCCACCGCGGACAAAAGGTACGTCCAAGCCACGGATATAGGCTGGTTTTCTCCCGAAGTCGAACGCGCCATGCGCGGCGCGGACGTCGCTTTGATCGAATCCAATCACGATGTGGATATGTTGTTGAACGGAAAATATCCACTGTATTTAAAGGAAAGGATATTGTCGCGCCACGGGCATTTATCAAACGGTAACTGCGCGGAAGCGGTACTGAAAATATTGGATTCAGGCACCCGAAACATTATTTTAGGACACCTAAGCGAACATAACAATACGGCGGAGCTGGCATTCAACACTACCAACGAAGCCATAGAACGGCGTGGCGCGGTATTGGGAAAGGATTATGTTCTGGTAGTCGCAAACGCGCGAAAACCCGGGCGCGGAGTGGCGGTATGACGGGCACGTTAAGGCTAAGGGTAGTAGTCTTGTTATACTGCACGGGCTTATTGTCCGCGGCGGTGCTGTCGATATTCGCCGGCATGATCCCGACTTCGCCCGAAGCCGCCGTTTTTTTGAATTACGCCGCCACGCAGTTGGGATTTTTGGTGCCGATCGCGCTGTATCGGTGGCGCAGTCGCGCAAAGCTTAGCGCGTTTTTACCTTTGAAATCTCCGAAACTTAAAGCCTTGCCGTTGGTAATACCCGTTGCGATAGGGGCTTATATGCAAAACCTGATGTTGCAAACGGGGATCAGCGAACTTTGGGCAATGGCAGGGGTATATTCGACGGTGACAATACCCGATCTGACTAATGCGGGATACGCGATAGCGGCTGTTTTGGTCATAGCGGCGCTGCCTGCCGTGGCGGAAGAGTTTTTGTTCCGCGGCATTTTCAGGAATTCATGCTATAAAAGCGCGTATTTCATGCTGATATATTCGTCGGCGGTGTTTGCCGTAGGGCACCTTAGCCCCGTTCAGGCGGTACATCAATTTATATTGGGGCTGATATTGACTTATATCGTGTACTCTACCGGGACGGTATGGTATTCGGTCGGTATCCATTTTTTAAACAATATTTTCGCGCTGTTCCTGCCGCTGATACCGGGGTATGCGGAAATTCTGAATTTCGGCGGCATAGGCGCTTTCGTAATGCCGATCATGACTGTGGCGGGAGCTTTGATATTGTATCCTTCGGTATACGCGTTGACGGGGCTGCACAGCGGAGCTTTTTCGAAAAAGGACGGCTTTTTGCACGTGCTGTTCCGAAAGGGCGACGAAAGATGGTATGCGTCCGAAAGGTCGGACGAGGCGGTCGGCGCGGCAGGCGTTGCGGGCGCTTTGTCGGAAGACGGGCGCGACAAAGTTTATGCCATAGCTTTATTGGCAATATTGGTGTTGGCTTCGGTATTGAACGTAGT
>DVNF01000156.1 GCA_018714575.1 Candidatus Stercoripulliclostridium merdigallinarum | reverse complement strand
GGCGGTCGGCGCGGCAGGCGTTGCGGGCGCTTTGTCGGAAGACGGGCGCGACAAAGTTTATGCCATAGCTTTATTGGCAATATTGGTGTTGGCTTCGGTATTGAACGTAGTTATCGAAAGTATGCTATAATGTTCATGACGGACGGTCGTCAATACGGGTGAAACATGACTAAAGCATTAAAATTCAGCACAATTTATACGGCAAGTCTGACGGCGTTGGTGGTCGCGCGGTTGATCTTCGGGTTCGTAAATCTGTCGGACAATATTTCCGGGTGGTTGTTTTCCACGGTAATGCAATGCGGATTTATGGGACTGATGCCGCTGTTGATGTACCGCATGCGCCCTAAGCCCGACGTGTCCTTTGCAAAAGCCGTAGGACTGAAGATCCCCGATATAACGGTGATCTTGTTGTCCGTGGCTGCCGGAATAATAATGTTTTTGGTCAATATAGTCGTATCCTCGCTGTCCAACGCGCTGTGGGAAGCGGCGGGATACACTTCGGTAAATTCGTCGGGCACGATCTATTCCGGGATAGAAGTGTTTATATTGGAAGCCGTCACCGGCGCGTTGATGCCGGCGGTGTTCGAGGAAATAACTCACCGCGGCGTTTTGTTGGGAGCGTTGGACGAAAACGGAGTGCCCGATTTTTTGAAAGTGCTGATAATGGCGTTGTTTTTCGGCATGGCGCACCAAAACGTCACGCAACTGATCCCCACCTTTGTAGTCGGTATAATCGTTTCGGTTTTGGCGATAAAGACGCGTTCGCTGATCCCCGGAATGATAATACATTTTTTAAACAATTTTTTGATAACGCTGTTGAATTTTTCGATACAGTGGAGTTTATCGTTCGCATATATTTACGCATTTGTAACGAACGTAATGTTCATGTCGAACGTGACCTTGGCGATTTCCTTGGTCGGCGGATTGGTACTGCTGTCGCTATTGGTATTTGAAATGTGCAGGATCGCAAAGGCTTCCTCCGGCAGGAGACGCGCCGAAGCCGGGGACGAATATTACGGCGAAATATTATACGACGGCGAAAGAAAAAAGAGGGCAGATCCTGCCGCCGTGGCAATGCTGGCGATCGGATTTGCGGTATGCGTGGGCGGCACGGTGTTCACGTTAATTTGGGGGCTGATGCGATGATAAAAATAAATATCGTCGCCGTAGGCAGGTTGAAGGACGATTTTTACAGGGCGGCAGCGGACGAATACGTAAAAAGGCTGTCGCGCTTTGCCGAGGTAAAGGAAGAGGAATGCCCCGAAGGCGTCGACAGGGGCGAGGAGTCCCTGAAAAACCAAGAAGCCGAACAGATCCTGAAAAAGCTACGCGGTTACGTGATCTTGTTGGATATAGGCGGCAAAAACTGCTCTTCGGAGGAATTTGCGGCGAAAATCGACGGTTTGGTCAGCGGCGGACGCAGCGAGATAACGTTCGTGATCGGCGGTTCCAGAGGCGTTTCGGAGCGCGTCAAAGCGGCGGCGAACGAAAAACTGTCCTTCGGAAAAATGACGTTTCCGCACCGATTGATGAGGGTGATGCTGTTGGAACAAATATACCGTGCGTTTACGATAAGCGCAGGGCTGCCGTACCATAAATAAAAGTAAATAAAAGGATAGGATTTTTACCCGATAGCTTAGGTCGGGAAACTAAACCGAATCGGCGGCATATATTGGTTATATGCGTTCGGACGATATTTTAAGGCTAAGCGCCGGTGTAGGCAAAGTCGGCTATTTCGGTAAAAGTTTATACGGTCATCCGCTTGCCGTGGCGTCGTTGGGGAAACGCGCCCCCGGCGGAGTGCTGATAGTCGGCGCGATACACGCCAGGGAACATATCACCGCAAAACTGCTGTCCGCGTTGGCGGCAGAGTATACGGGCGATTATCCGATAGACGTAGTGCCATGCCTGAATCCCGACGGAGTGATATTGGCAACAGAGGGACCGGAAGCGTTTTCGCTGAAGGCAAAGGACAGATTGACGTTACTAAGGATCAACGACGGATCGGGAGATTTTTCGTTATGGAAGGGGAACCTTCGCGCCGTCGATTTAAACACAAATTTCGACGCGAAGTGGGGTCAGGGCGAAAAAAACGTCCGAAAGCCCGCCCCCGAAAACTATATCGGACCCGCGCCGGGATCGGAACCGGAAACTGCGGCGGCGATGCGGCTGATGTCGGAAGGCAAATACGCTTTGGTAGTGGCGTACCACTCGAAAGGCGAAGAAGTATATTGGGGCTTTGACGACTACAAAGGATATTACGACGAGGCAAGATCTGTCGCGGCGGCGTTGGGATACGCATTAAAGCGCACTCCGAATTCGACGGGCGGATTGAAAGATTATTGGATAGATAAATATCGGTTGCCGGGTCTTACCGTGGAAGTAGGCGAGGACAAATACCCGCACCCTTATCCGGAGGAACGATTGCCAGAATTGATTATCAGACACAGAGGAATATTCGACTTATACGCGGAGATAGCTAAAAAAGTATGGACGGACAAATCGAAAAGTACATGAAAGCGGCGCTGAAAGAGGCTGAAAAAGCGGCGGCGGAGGACGAGGTCCCCGTAGGCGCAGTCGCGGTATGCGGCGGAAAGATCATTGCCAAAGCGCACAACAAAAAAGAACAAAAGTCGTCCGCCACGCGCCACGCGGAAATAGAATTATTGGAAAAAGCCGCAGCGAAAATCGGGAATTGGTGGTTGGAAGACGTCGACGTTTTCGTTACGCTGGAACCGTGCGCGATGTGCACGGGAGCAATGATAAACGCGCGTATCAGGTCACTGTATTTTGGGGCTTGGGAACCCAAAACAGGGTGTTGCGGTTCTTTGTACGATTTTCCGAACGACAAAAGATTCAATCACAACTTCCCCGTACACGGCGGGATAATGGCGGAGGAATGTTCCCGGATCCTGTCCGATTATTTCAAGGGGAAGCGTATCAAAAAACAGGTCAATTGACCGAACGCATCAATTTTTCGAAATCGTGATCTTTCAAATAGATCATCAGGGCGTCCGTCAGTCGGTCTACAGCCGAATCGATCAATTCGGCTTCGGCGGCGGAGGGGACGGACAGCACGTAATCTTTCAATTCGCCTTTGCCTCTGCCGATCCCTATGCGGATCCTTTTTATTTTTTCGGTACCCATTTTGTTTACCACGTCGCGCATGCCGTTATGCGTACCGCCGGAGCCCGATTCCCTGGCGCGCACGGTGCCGGCAGGAATGTCAATGTCGTCATAAACGATTATAGGTTCGACTTTGAATTTTTGGCAAAGGCTTTTTACGGAATCGCCGGACAAATTCATATAAGTCAGCGGTTTAGCCAAGACGACGCGTTCGCCGCCCACGGTGCCCGTCCAAATCAGCGCCGAACATTCGGCTTTTTTTATTTTTTTCCCCAACTTTTCGGCAAGTTTATCTACGGCTCGCCAGCCGGTATTGTGGTAAGTTTTTTCGTATTCTTTTCCGGGGTTTCCCAATCCGACTATTATCGGCATGAACGATGTCTCCTTATTTCGCAATGATTTTATCACAACGGCGCAGTAAAAGCAAGGCGCGAAAGATAGGGAAATAAAAAAGTAAATTAGGCGGAATCGCCCGAAAAAGGCTTTTAATTTGCCCTTAAAACCGTCAAAGGACGCGCGTTTCGACCCGATACGAAATATAATCA
>DVNF01000016.1 GCA_018714575.1 Candidatus Stercoripulliclostridium merdigallinarum | reverse complement strand
AGCCCTGCCTTTGAACAGCTCGAAAATCTTTTTCCCAAAGCTTTCCTTTGTCTTTTTCAGACCCTCTTTTATTCGTTGAAACAAACCCATTTATATTACTCCTTACCCCCCCAATTACCGCGCCGCGATCCGTTATTCCGATCCGTTGCGAACTAATAATATATATTCTTAAATCGCTTTGTTTAGGGTTCCCGAACGCTATTTCAGGATACCCGTACTGCCGAAAATGTAAAAATATCGAACGGCTTTCCTCAGGACACTTCGTTAGCCTCGGCTGCCTCGCGGCGTTTCCTTTCCTTTTCGATTTCCTCGTATTTGACAGCCTCTTCCAACTTGACTCTGACCGTCTTGCTGACGCCCATTTCCTGCATGGTGATACCGAACAAAGTGTCGCACAGCGACATCGTCGGCTTTCTGTGAGTGACGATTATGAATTGAGTAAATTGCGCGAACTTTTTCAGGTACTGCGCGAATACCGCGGCGTTGGCGTCGTCCAATGCGCCGTCGATTTCGTCCAGGATACTGAACGGCATCGGATTCAGTTTGATTATGGCAAACAGTATCGCTATTGCCGTCAAGGCGCGCTCGCCGCCCGACAGCGGCGCCAGGTTGGTCAATTTTTTGCCGGGGGGCTCCGCCCATATCTCTATGCCCGCGCTGAGGACGTCCTTGTCCTCTTCCAATTCCATTCTCGCTCTGCCGCCGCCGAATATTTCGGTAAAGACTTCGCCGAAGTTTTTATTGATCTGATTGAAGCTGACGGTGAATTTCTCCGTCATTTCGCGGGTCAGATCCTTTATCAACGTGTTCAAGTCGTTTTCACTCTTCAACAGATCCTCGTACTGAGAATTCAATTCCTCGTAACGCGCTTTTTCCTCGGTATAGCTGGCTTCGGCAAGCTCGTTTATCGGTCCGATCCTGTCTATCTTTCCGCGCAGCGATCCGATATGCTGAGCGGCTTTTTGAGGCTCGAACGAATAGTTCGCGCGCTCCTCCTCGGTCAGCGAATCGATATAACTCTTTGCCGCGTCGAAGTCGTATCCGTAGTTTTCGTATATCCTTGCCGAAGCGTTTTCCAGGTTTTGATCTATCATCTGCAACCTGGCGTCCTCTTTGGCGCGGCGTTCGCGTACCGCGGCGGCACGGTCGTTCAGACTGCGCTTTTCTTCGTCCAGTTCGGCAACTTTTATATTCAGAGCGTTTTTCTCCTCTGTCGCCTGTTCTATAGCCGCCTTTAAAGCGTCTATGGCTTTCCTGTCCTCGTCCGAAATTTTGACGCGGGCAAGCTCCTGCTTCAGCCGCTCCGTTTCGGCAGTTTTTGTACGTTCTTCCAGATTCAAACTCCTGATCGTTTCCTGCAGGTTTTCGCAGTCTTTGCGCAGCGTTACTATTTCCCTGACCAACGCTTCGGATTCGGACGTCCGTTTGGTCAATTCGACCCTCTTATCGGACAGTATGGCGGCTTGCTCCCTTTCCTCTTCCTTTTGCCCTACCAATGCGGCTTTCAGCTCCGCTATGTAACTGTCGGCGTCTACCTTTTCCGTATCGGCGCCTTTTTTGTTTATTTCGGCAGCTTTGATAGCAATATCTATCTCTTTTAATTGTTTTAATTTATCCTCGTTGCCGCGGAACAGCTTTTCCATTTCCTGAGTGTTGAAATCGATGTCGGCTTGCGCTTTTTCGATCTCGCCGCTTATCGACGTCGCGTCGACTTCCAGCTTATGCATCCTGGCTTCGATAAATTTTACGGCGCTGTCCAGCTTTTTGACTTCGTCTTCCAAGTCGGCTATTTCGCCGTTCATTAAAGATATATCCTTTTGTATCTTGTCGCGTTTGGCTTTGTATTTTTTCAGATCGGCTTCCCTGGTGAACACCCTCTTTTTGTTGTCCGCGGTACTGCCGCCCGTCATGGCGCCCGAAGTTTGGAATACGTCGCCTTCCAAAGTTACTATTCTGAAAGCGTATCCGTAACGGCGCGAAATTTTCAACGCCGTTTCCTGCGTGTCTACGACTACGGTACGCCCCAACAGGTTGGACACGACGGAATAATATCTGTCGTCGTAGTTGATCAGTTCCGAAGCTACGCCCTCGACGCCGTCCAGGCTTAATACGCTTTGATATTCGCGTGGCAGGTCGTTGGCTTTCATTGTGGTCAGAGGCATGAACGTCACTCTGCCCAACCTCCTGTCGCGCAGGAATCGCATTAAATCTGTTGCGTCGTATTCGTTTTCCGTGACGATATTTTGCCAAGCCCTGCCCAATACCGTGCCGATAGCCGTCGTATACTTTGAGGGAATTTGGATTATTTCGGCAACGGTGCCGATTATTTTATTCCTTAAACCGGGTTCCGATTGCGTAGCCGACATCAGGTTCTGAATGGAATCTTCGTAATCGGCGTAATCGGAAATAAATTTTTCGGTGTTGTCTATCGCAAAATTGACGTTTACCAATTCGGTCTTTAAATCGGCGCGGCGCCTTTGCAGATCTATCAATTCGTTATTCGCCGCGGCAAAATTCGCCTTTGCTTCCTTTAGGTCGTCCCCGGCTTTTTTATGTTGGCTTTCCAACTCTTGGCGCCGCAAAAGCAGCTGCTCCTTTTGCTTCTCCGCCTCCGCAACGGCGCTTTGACGCGCCTTGTAATCGTCCTTTGCGGAGCCCATGTCGCGTTCCAAAATTTCCTTACGCGTGGCAAGCTGGGCGGTGTCTTTGTCTATTTCGGCGTTCTGATTTAACTTCGTTACATATAAATCGCGCCAGGTTTCTATCTCTTTGTCCTTGTCGGCTATAGTCTTGTTCAGCTCGTCGTATTCCTTTTGGGAAGCTTCCAGATCCTTTTTTAAATCCTCCAAAGCCGTCTTTGCCGCTTCGGATTCCAGGATCTTTGTCTGTATCGCCGCGGATTTATCGTTCAGCGCCGCTTCCGAACGCGCGCGTTCTTCGCCGATCCTGACTATTCTGTCGCGCGCTTCTTCCAACTGCCTGGCAATATTTTTCCCGGTGCCCTCGGCACGGGTGGCTTCCAAAGATTTGTTCAGGTGTTCGTCGTTCAGATCCTGTAACTTCTTGTCGCCGTCCTTTATCGCCTGCATACAGCTGTCGTATTCGTCGCTGACCCTGGAATAATCGGATTGAAGATTGAACAGCTCCTCGTCGGTCTTTCTCAGTTTGTCAGAGCACTTCTTCCTTTCGGCGTCGGCGTTTTCGTTTTGATACAGATACTGGCTGATTTCAAAAAACTTCAGCTCGTTTTTCAACGCACGCGCCTTTGTAGCGGCTTCGGCGGCCTTTTGTAAGGGCTCCAGCCTCTGCCCTATATCGGACAACAAGTCGTAGATACGTTCCATGTTGGAACGGTTGTCCCTTAACATTCTTTCGGTTTCTATGCGTTTGGCTTTTTGAGAGGAAATTCCCGCGGCTTCTTCGAAAATCTTTCTTCTGGCTTCGGGGCTGGACGCCAAAATAGCGTCGATCTTGCCCTGTCCGATTATGCTGTAACCGTCTTTACCTATGCCCGTATCGCGGAATAGTTCGACTATTTCCGATTTCGTACATACTCGCCTGTTTAATAAATAATCGGAATGACCGCTGCGGTCCAAGCGCCTGGTGACTACGACTTCTTCGTAGTCCATATCGTATTTTCTGTCGGAGTTGTCCAAATAAAGGCTGACTTCGCAATAAGACATCGAGCGCCGTTTTTCGGTGCCGTTAAAGATCAATTCCGCCATTTTCCCTACGCGCAAAGTCGTGGGAGCCATTTCTCCCAAAACCCACCTTACTGCGTCTATGACGTTGGATTTGCCGCAACCGTTAGGTCCGACTATTCCGGTTATATTGGTATTAAATACAATTTCGGTCTTATCCGCAAAGGATTTAAAACCGCAAAGTTCGATTTTGTTTAAGTTCAACTTATTTCTCCAAAATTCGGTGGCTCCGATATACGTCGTCGTCCTTCGCTCCGTTCGTTTTAGACAAGCGAACACTCCTCCGTACACTTTCAATTATGATTATTATATAATAAGCTAATATAAAAAGCAAGTATTACCTTGTCCTCTCCTCCAAAATGCGTCTTAGCGGCGTTTCTACGGATATTCCATAAAACAATTAATTTTAATTTACAATTCAGTGGCTGCAAAATACAGTTTTTTCCTATCGTCTTTGATATAATTTGATATAATAGGTATAATAGTTTAAATAAATTTCGGGAGCATGAAATGACAAAGCCCAAAATAAAGATTACTTTGATAGACAGAAAAGGCGATTCCCCCTGTCACCGCGGTCATCGGATCGGGGATTCATTCGATTACGATACCGAACGCGGAAAGTTATGTCCTATGGCAATGCACGTAGCTTTCCCTTACATAGACATACTCCGCTACGGCGGCACACCGCCGACTTCCAAAAGCGGAGAAATACGTTTTTGTTGTCCCGACAGCGACGTTATAAACGTATTTAAAATTGAAAAACTCTGAATTTACGGGACAGCCGCTTTTAACTAAACTCAACTAAACTTAAGAAAGTAGTTTTTAACAGAGCTATCCTCTACAGTACGAAGGAAAATTTTCCACGGCTTTTTGCGGAATATGGTCGTAACTTCGCATGCGCTGAAAAGCTGTAGCTAAAAATTATTGAAGTTACTAGACATGAAGAAGGGGCGCAAACCGCGCCCTTATCCTCGGTTTGGGTTTAGTGGATAAAAATGCTACCATATAAATATAGTAACCTAAACTTGATTTACATTATTATCAAGCAAAAACCTATTGTTGTCCAATCATAGTGTTTTGGATTGCAATAGGTGTATCAGTCTTAAGAT
>DVNF01000002.1 GCA_018714575.1 Candidatus Stercoripulliclostridium merdigallinarum | reverse complement strand
AATTTCTTTTATTGATTTTTTTTGCCCGCGTATGGTATAATAAACAAATAATGAAATTTAAGGTCAGCCGCACATTTAAACTTATCGCATTCGGGATCTCGGCGGCGATAGCAATGGCATTCGACGCCGTCGCGTTGGTCTTTTTGACGCGCCCGCATTCGGCTGTATCCTGGGTTTTTTACGGGCTTGCCATAGGTTTTTCGGTCGCGGTGGTCACCGCTTATTTCGTATTTAAAAAACAGCTGCATACGGCTGCGCGCGAAAAACTGTTTTCGGGCGAATTTTTTGAACGGCTGAAACGCAATAAGTTCGTGCAAAAGATATTGGGCGATTACAATATCCGTACCCTGGTAACGACTTTTACGACTTTGGTGTGGAGCGCGTTCTATACTTTTTACCTGGTCATGATGGCGGCAGTATACGAATCGACCTGGTACGCTTCGTTGGCAGGCTTTTACGCCACGTTGGTTTTGATGCGCGGCGGCATAGTTCTGGCAAGTCGTATCGTCGTAAAACGCTACGGCTACCTGCCGTCTAAAATTTCAAAGATCATCTATTCGTTTACGGGCGGAGTCTTTATCATATTGGGCGGAGTTATCGTAGCCCCCGTTATTCAAGCTTCTATCGGCACTTATCCTCCGGGTGAAGGCAGCATTTTCGAATTGGTCATCAACCTGATCCCCGCTATCATAAAAATGACTTCGGCAGTAATATTGTTCGTTCGCTCGACCAGAAAACGCAGTTACGTAGCCATGTCGATCAGAAATATCGGTTTGGTTTCTGCGACGATGTCGTTGATGTTGTTGGACGTCGTTATCATCCGCAGGTTCGGACACAGCGATACTATATGGCAATCCTTGGCGGCGTTCGGAGGCGTTTTCAGCGGTTTGACGATCATTGCCGGCGTCGTAATGATGTTCATAGGTATCAGGAGCATAAAGAAATCCAACGCCATTGAAAACGTCATTGCCGAGCCCAGACCCGAACTGTTCCCCCTGCTGCCCGGTAAAGAGGACGAGGAAGAACAGTACGATCCCGATACTTTAAAAGAGTTGTCGGATTTGGATAAGCCTTTTAAAAATTATTCCGCGATATTCCCCGATAGACGTTCGGTCACGCCCGATCGGCAAGCCGACAACGGGGACGTTCCGACCACGGATACAGCCTCATGCGACAGTCGCGGCAGTTGCGACAGTCGCGGCAATTCTGACGATCCGGGAATACCTACAAATATTAATGACGGTAAGGACGTATTGAAATGACAGCCATTAGAAAAATCACTTCCGAAGACCGCGACTTTTTTATCGCCGCGTCTAAAGCTTTTTACGCTTCCGCCGCCGTAGCGCACGACGTCCCGGCAAGTTACCACCTGACGACTTTTGAAGAGTTGATGAATTCCGAAGTCTACCAATCGGGTTATATTCTGGAAGTCGACGGCGCTTCCGTCGGATACGCTTTGGTTTCCAAAACTTTTTCGCACGAAGCGGGCGGCACCGTCTGGTGGTTGGAGGAATTATATATCCTGCCCGAATACCGCGGCAAAGGCTTGGGACGTTCGTATTTCGATTTTATCGAAAAAGCCGCCGCCGAAAACGGCGTTCGCAGACTGCGTTTGGAAGTCGAACCCGACAACACTCGCGCGGCAAAACTGTACTCTAACTTAGGCTATAAGCCTTTAAATTACGCTCAGATGCTAAAGGAATTTTAAAATTCCTTCGTATCCCGTTACCTATCCAAAATAAAAAGCCCCGATCGTTTCGGGGCTCTTTCTTTCAATAGATTTTTCAAAACAATTTATGCGGCGGGTTCCACGGGTTCAATGGGTTCCTGAGGTTCTTGAGGTTCCTCTACCTCCGTGGCTATTTTGATCGTCACATACACGCCGATTGAAGCGCCCGTTGCCCCGGTAACGTTCGGCACGGGTGTTCCTTCGGCGGACAACGTCCAATACGCCTCGCCGCCGAAGCCCGTTGCCTCGGCATAGTCCGTTGTCGGAATGACAATACCGCCTGCGGACATTGCCGCGTCGGGCAAACCGACTGTTATGTCACCCGAAGGATGATCGAAGGTTAAGGCTTGACCTGCGAATGTTGCCAGCGAAGCCGTTACTCCGTCTGCGGATTCGGAATACAAAACCTTGTCTGTGACGTATGCGACGGAGCCGTCGGCGGTTTCAACCGCTTTCCATAAAACAGGCTCCCATTTGAACCAATGAACAGCGTTGATAGCGTATCCGTTGGCGTTTTGCGCTCCGCGGTAGTCGGTAAAGTATACGCCGCGATACAATTCGCCGTTGAAATCGGTATCCATGTACCACATGTTATCTATACCGGCGTATGCTTGCCAGCGAGGCAGACCCTCGGACGGAGGAGTATAGTCGGCGCCGGGTAGTTTCACGGCGTCCTCGTTCAACGCCGTCAATACTTCGGGGTCGGTAACCTTAGTTTGCGGATACGCTCCGTACAAAACGCCGTTCGCCGTTTCAAAATATTGCTTTGTTTCGGTATAGTTCGCGGGAGTATCCGTATTATACTTTGCATACAAAGTGACGTCACCCGTTCTTCCCGACCAACTTTCAGCCGTCACGGGTGTGGCAAACTCCGGATCGAAATACCAACCTTCGAAAGCGTAAACTTCGTAAGTCGCAGTCAGATAGCGCGTCCAAGCGTTTACCGTATATGCTGTTTGGGTCCCTTCTAGTTTATATACGGGAGCCGAAAATTCCAAAGTCGCGCCGTTTTCCACGTTGTATTCGGTCGGATTTTGTGTAGTTAACGCGCCTCCGTTCAATTCGTACGAGATCGAATAATTTATCGGGATCCAGATCGATTTCAACGTCAGGGACGATCCGCGCGACCAAGGCGCCAACATAACTCCGTCGGCGTCGGTAAACGCCGCGCCGTTAAAAGCGTTCGCCCAGCCGCCGAAGGCATAGCCCGAGGCTTGTTTGGCGGCTTTGGTTTCGTCCGAAGGTACGGGGAAAGTAAAGGTTTCGTCATAATTTACCAAGTTGTTCGCCGTGCCGTCCTTTAGCGTTTCGCCCTCTTGCAGGGAAATGTTAGCCGAAAAGCTTTTGGGGCTGATCTTCGGCGTGAATTCGGTGGCTTGTCTTATAATGCCGTCTACTTCCCATCTGTCGTCGTCGGCGTCCCAGCCGTCAAAATTATAGCCTGTCGCCGTAGCTATATCGATATCGGGATCGTACTTCGTATAGGAATCCACCAACTCCGATTTGATGACCAGTCCTTCGGAATTGAAAATCGTTGCCGTTACGCTGAAGCGTTTATGTACAGTCAATTTGTATTGTGCCGTCTGCTCTCCGTCCAACGAAGTCACCGAAACGTAATAGACGTTGTCGCCGTTATTCAAAACGTAGCCTTCGCCCGGTACGACTTTATCGGCGATCTCCTCGATATAACCGGAATCCCTGTACAGTTTCCAGGGAGCGTTCGACACCGTAGAAATCATATTGGTCAAATCGACGCTTTCCGTGCCTGCCTCGACAACGGTTTCGATTTCGGCGGC
>DVNF01000155.1 GCA_018714575.1 Candidatus Stercoripulliclostridium merdigallinarum | reverse complement strand
ATGTTCGACGACGACGGCGAATTTACCATTTTGCATTTAACGGATTTCCATGAGTATTTACTGATAGAAGGCAGCAACTTTGCGGATATCACGATAGTCGATCAACTGAAACCTCGATTAGTCCGATTTATCGAAAGCTGTTTACAGGAAACAGAACCCGACCTGGTCGTTTTGGGCGGCGACAACATCTTCGGCCTCAGCGCGGTCGCGGAATTCATGGATACCCCTATCAGCATTATGACATACCGCGCCATAGCCGAATTGTTCGAAGAACATAAACAATATTGGACTTTGACTTTCGGAAACCACGATTCCGAATCGGTTTTGGATAAGATCGATTATTTGAACGAGGTGGTCAAATTCGATTATTTCATAGGCGGCACCGAAGACGAAAAGTACTTTTCCGCCAAAGTTTTCCCGACGGATACGGTTATAGGGAATTCTTATGCCGATTACTACGTAGGCAACTATTCGATTCCCGTTTATGACGAAACGGGAACCCAAATCGCCTATAACATATTTGTATTGGATTCAGGTTCTTATACCTTTACTCCGCCTGCCGACGTGCCCTATCTGTCGATAACCCGGGAGCAAACCGATTGGTATTTATCGGAATCGAAAAAACTGGAACAAGAAAGCGGGCATATCGTCCCCGCCGTAATGTTTTCGCATATTCCGTTTGCGGAAATGGAAGACGCATATAACGCAGGAAATTATTTGGGCGGCGAAGAAGCCGGTTGGATGTTGTCTACGATACCCTCTCCGATTTACGACGCGATCCTTAAAAGAGGCGACGTCAAAGGCGTATTTTTCGGACACATGCACGGTTCCGACGTCACGGTATACGGCGAAGGCAACGGGCACAGGCTGCTGATGGGTATAACCAAAGCCACTCAATCGTCCGGCTATGACGATACCGATTCCGTCCTCGGCATGCGCGTGATCAACTTACATACCGACGGCAGCTTCGCCACTTATACCGGCGATTCTACCGGTTACAGATCGGAACCGATTTTGTGGGATTAGCTTTCAAAATTCGGATATTGCCGGACGGCTATGGTCATTGACTGCCGCCGTCCGTTATGTTAATATTAAAATACCAACATTCAAGGAGCCGCTATGCCAAAAGTAACTGTCGATTGGAAAACCATTACCGAATTCGTGCGCGACGCCTTTATCGGAGTCGGAGTGCCCGAAAAAGATGCCGAAATTTGTGCCGACGTCCTGATAGAGTCGGATAAAAGAGGCATTGAATCCCACGGAGTCAACCGCTTTAAACCGATCTATATCGACCGCATCAAAGCCGGGATCCAAAACCCCGTTACGAATTTCGAGATCTTACGCGAAACTCCCACTACCGCAGTAGTGGACGGACACGACGGTATGGGACAGGTCATCGGATACCGCGCCACCGAAATGGCTATACAAAAAGCCAAAAAATACGGTATGGGCATGGTTGCGGTCAGAAACTCCTGCCATTACGGCATAGCCGGTTACTACCCGTCGATGTGCATAAAAGAAGGCATGATAGGCATTACCGGTACCAACGCCAGACCCTCTATCGCCCCTACGCACGGCGTCGAAAATATGCTGGGAACCAACCCGCTGACGATAGGCTTCCCTACCGACGAAGAATTCCCGTTCATCATCGACTGCGCCACAAGCATAACTCAACGCGGCAAGTTGGAATATTTTTCCAGGCTGGGAAAAGCCACTCCGGAAGGCATGGTAATAGGCCGTGACGGCTCTGCCAGAACGGATACCGACCAAATTTTGAAAGACCTGAATACGGGCGACGCCGCTTTGGCGCCCTTAGGCGGTATCGGCGAAGAGCTGGGAGGTTACAAAGGTTATTCCTATGCCGTGGTCGTCGAAGTGTTATCCGCGGCTTTACAACAAGGCAATTACCTGAAAATGCTGTCCGGTATCGGCCCTAACGGAGAGAAAGTGCCCTATCACCTGGGTCATTTCTTCATAGCGATAGATACCGAAGCCTTTATGGGATTGGAAGCTTTCAAAAAGACTGCCGGCGACATTCTGCGCGAACTGCGCGCCTCGGAAAAAGCGCCCGGCGCAGAATGTATCTATACCGCCGGTGAAAAAGAATACAAGGTTTGGTTGGAAAGAAAGGATTCCGGCGTCCCCGTCAACGAAGCCGTACAAAAAGAACTGATCGCCGTCAGAGACGATCTGAAACTGACTAAATACAAATTCCCTTGGGAGGACTAAAATATGGATTACGCAAAAGAGTCGCTTAGGCTCCACTACGAATGGAAAGGCAAATTGGAGGTCACCCCCAGAGCCACCGTCAATAATAAAGAGGAATTGTCCCTGGCATATACCCCGGGCGTAGCTCAACCGTGTTTGGAAATTCAAAAAGATATTTCTAAATCCTACGAGCTGACTCGCCGTTGGAACACCGTTGCGGTCATTACCGACGGAACCGCCGTTTTGGGCTTGGGCGATATCGGCCCCGAAGCGGGCATGCCCGTTATGGAAGGTAAATGCGTGCTGTTCAAAGCCTTTGGCGGCGTAGACGCCATTCCCCTGTGCGTTCGCAGCAAAGATCCCGACGAAATCGTTCATGCGATCTCGCTGTTCCTGGGCTCCTTCGGCGGAGTCAATTTGGAAGACATCGGCGCTCCGCGTTGCTTTGAAATCGAAAGAAAGTTAAAAGAAATCAGCGATATACCGATCTTCCACGACGATCAACACGGCACCGCCGTGGTCTGCCTTGCCGCTATCATCAACGCAATGAAAATAGTCAAAAAGAAGCTGTCCGATTGCGTGGTGGCTTTTTCGGGCGCCGGCGCCGCAGGCGTTGCAATAGCAAAACTTTTGCAAAGCGTCGGCGTCAAAGATATTTTGATGTGCGACAGAAAAGGTATCATCTCCAAAACCAACACCTCTTTGACGGGTATCAAAGCCGAGATCGCCGAGTTCACCAACAAGGAAGCCAAAGTCGGAACTCTGGCGGACGCCATGGTCGGAGCCGATATTTTCATCGGAGTTTCCGCGCCCGGTATCGTCACCGAAGATATGGTCAGGAGCATGGCGCCCAATGCTATCGTCATGGCAATGGCGAACCCCGTTCCCGAAATAATGCCCGACCTCGCCCTGAAAGCCGGCGCCGCGGTAGTCGGTACGGGCAGAAGCGACTTCCCCAACCAGATCAACAACGTTTTGGCTTTCCCGGGTATCTTCCGCGGAGCTTTGGACGTCAGAGCCTCCGATATTAACGAGGAAATGAAACTCGCCGCCGCCAAAGCCATAGCTTCTTTGGTATCGGACGAGGAACTTTCTCCCGAATTCATCATTCCGAAAGCCTTCGATCCCAGAGTCGGAAAGACCGTTGCCGAAGCCGTTGCAAAAGCCGCGCGCGACAGCGGCGTAGCCAGAATATAAATACGGTGGAAGGTAACGCGCAGGACGCCGTAGGCGACACCATGAACGCAGGAAAAATAGTCATTCACGGCAACGTCGGCGACGCTGTCGGATACGCCATGCGCGGAGGAGCTATTTATATAAAAGGTAACGCCGGGTACCGCGCAGGTATCCACATGAAAGCTTACCGCGAAAAGATCCCCGTCATAGTAATAGGCGGCGCGGCAGGCTCGTTCCTGGGCGAATACCAAGCCGGAGGTATAATAATCGCTTTGGGTATCGATATAAAAGGCGATATCGTCGGCAATTTCCCCTGCACGGGAATGCACGGCGGCAGAATGTTGTTGCGCTCCGATTGCAAAAATATCCGCTTCCCGCATAACGTCAATATCGCCCGGGCAAACGAAAACACCCTTACTCCGTTCACCGGCTATATTAAAGAATACTGCAACCTGTTCGGCGTCGATTACGATAAGCTGATGGACGCCCCGTTTACCCTGCTGTCACCCGACAGTAAAAACCCGTATAAACAAATGTACGTAATGAATTGATACCGAATAATTTATAGCTTTAAACCTCAAAAGCAAAATAAAAGCATCGGACGAACCGATGCTTTTTTTGCTTTTTTGCCTTTTTTCGCTTTTTTCGTATTTACGTTGACCCGTGGTACGGATTATTGAGCGGCTGCCTGGCGCTTTTTGTAATCTTCGATTATCTTTGCCGCTTGGGAAGCCGGAACTTCCTCGTAACGTTCGAACTTGGTTACGAACTTGCCTCTGCCCTGGGTCATGCTCCTAAGGTCGGTAGCATACTTCGCCAACTCTGCCTGCGGCGCTTCGGCGGAGACTACCGTCTTGCCGTTTACCGAATCGGTTCCCAAAATCCTGCCGCGACGTTTGCTGAGATCGCCCATAATGTCGCCCATGTAGGAATCCGGAACGGTAATGTCGATGTGCATGATGGGTTCCAGGAATACGGGGTTAGCACGGGAGCATCCGTCTTGGAACGCCAACTTCGCAGCCGTGATAAACGCGATTTCCTTACTGTCGACGGGGTGCGATTTACCGTCGAATACCGTGCACTTCAGGTTGATAACGGGATAGTCAGCCAAAATGCCTTTCGGAGCGGCTTCCCTGAGTCCCTTTTCAACGGCAGGTATATATTGACGCGGAATGGCTCCGCCGACGACCGCGTCGACAAATTCGAATACGCCGTCCGCCGCGCCGGGCTCGAACCTGACGGAGCATTGACCAAACTGTCCTGCGCCGCCCGATTGTTTTTTGTGCTTGCCTTCGGCTTCAACGGTCTTCTTTATCGTTTCGCGGTATGCGATCCTGGGCTCTTTCAAAACCGCGGTGGCGTTAAATTTGTTCTTTACCTTCTTGCAGATGATATCCAACTGCATTTCGCCCATACCGGAAATTATCATTTCGTTGGTTTCGGCGTTCTTTTCCAAAGTAAACGTCGAATCTTCGTCCAACATCTTGTTCAAGCCTGCGAAAACTTTGTCTTCCGAACCCTTGTCCGCGCTGGAAACGGCAAAGCTGATAACCGGCTCCGGGAATTCGATGGGATCGAATTTGACGATTTCGGAAGGATCGCACAGAGTGTTGTTCGTGGTAGTGTAGTTCAGCTTTGCAAACGCGCCGATATCTCCCGCAAACATTTGATCGACGGCTTCCTGCTTTTTGCCGCGGATAATGGACATAGAAGAGATTTTTTCGTTTTCGTCGGCTTCGACGTTATATACAGTGTCGCCGGTGGAAACTTTGCCGCGCATGACTTTGAACATCAACAGCTTGCCGATAAACGGGTCGACAATGGTCTTGAATACCTGAGCGGCGAATTTGCCGTTTTCGTCTATGTCGACTGTTTCGTGTTTGTCGCCTACCGTGTATCCGTGTTTTACCGATTCGCCGGGCGCGGGGAACAGGTCGACGATGTGATCGAACAAAGCCGTCAGTACAGGCTTATCTACCGCAACGCCCGCGACTACCGGATAAACTTCGCCGGCAGCAAACCTGGTACGCAGACCGTTCCTCTTTTCCTCTGCGGAAATATCCTCGCCGCCGAAATATTTTTCCATCAATTCTTCGCTGGCTTCGGCGACCGCTTCCATCAATATGCCGTCCTCTTCGGCAAGTTTGCCTTCCAATTTGGCGGGTATGGCTATTTCGGCTCCATCGGTATCGAAAGCCTTGTGTTGCATGGCGTCGACGTAGCCTTTCATGTTGGTGCCCTGCATAATGGGCAGTTCGATCGCTATGACCTTTGCGCCGTACTTGTCGCGGTACGCTTGCAACGTAGCGTCAAAGCTGGAGTTTTCCTTATTTACGCCGTTTACCCAAATAAATACGGGAACGTTGTGTTCGGAGCAATACTCCAACGCTTTTTCGGCGCCTACGGGAACGGCGCCGGTCGCGCCGGTCACCAATATAGCCGCGTCGGCAACGGACAGCGCCGCCACCATTTCGCCTTCGAAATCGAAAAATCCGGGAACGTCCAACACGTTGAATTTATAATCTTTGTACAATACGTAAGCCATCGAAAGGCTTATGGACATTTTACGCGCAATTTCCTCCTGATCGTAGTCGGACACGGTGTTGCCGTCGTTGACTTTGCCTAAACGATCTATCGCCTTTGTCTTATAAAGCATTGCTTCCAATAGGGAAGTCTTACCTTCGCCGCCATGCCCTATAAGAGCTATATTGCGTATTTTGTCCTTGTGAAAAACAGCCATTCTATTCTCTCCTTAAAATTCAAACAGTAAGAATATAATACTATAAGGAGAGAAAAATTTCAAGAAAAATTTTTAAAATACTTTGCCCTGCGCCAAGTTTATCCTTACGATATGAAAGCAGGCTGATATTTATCGCCTATACGCCCTGTTTTCCGCCGCGTTTACCGCAATTTTTAACTGTCTCCGAATAAACTTTTATGTACTTTTCGCTTTCGTCCGCACCCGAAAAACGCCACTCCAGGCTGTACGGTTCGGTATCCGCTATATAGCGTGCCGCGCGCCTTACAGCTCCGCGCACGCCGTCGTAAATTTTGACCGCTCCGCATAGGTCGGTAACCGCTTTCCGAAAGTATAAATAATGCGTGCAACCCAACGCCACCGCCGTCCGCTTTTTGTTCAGTGCCGCCATACCCTTCAATCTTTTTTCGATCTCTTCCGAACAGCCGCCCGCCTCTTCCGCCATAGCCGCCAAAGCTCCCTCGCACAATATTTCGGCGCCGCGGGAACGCAACGCGCCGACGTAATCGGAACGCGCCGAAAGCGGCGTTGTCATGATCAACGTATCTTCCTTTTCGGGGTATGCCTCAGGATAGATCCAGGCGACGGGTATAGGCGCTTTGACGGCGTCGGTCAATCCCAAAGTCACCCCCATGGTGTTGCAACCCACCACCGCCAAATGCGCCCCGGCTTTTTTCAACTCATTCGTGACGGAATAAAATCTGTCTGCCAGAAAATCGCCGTTTCGGTTCCCGTAAGGCGCAAATCGGTTGTCAGAATAGTATATATATCTTTCGTTCGGAAATTTCTTTATCAGAGCTGAAAGTAACCATAAACCGCCTATTCCCGAATCCGTTACGCCGATGACCATACCCCAAGATATTCAGGGTATACCGCTTATGTTCCGTGTACCGCGAAATTGATCGCGTGTCCTATGACTTCGGCAAAATCTTCGACGGCAAGATCGATTTCCTTTACCGTAACGACCAAGCCTTCCAACGTCGTGCGAACTTCCTTCGATACCGGCGTCGGATCGCCCTCGGTACGTATATCCAACGCTTCGATCACCAAAGGGACTCCCAACGCGATCACCGGAACGCCCAGGTTTTTATCGTCCAAAGCCCTTTTAGCGTTGCCGACCCCTGAACCCGGTACCAATCCGTCCGTCGACAGCTGCACTACGCTTTTTAATCGGGTCGCGTTCCGCGCGGACAATGTATCCACCGCTATGACCGCGGCAGGCTTCAACCTGTCCGTCACCCCTTTTACCACGTCGAAGGAATCTATGCCGGTAACTCCGCCCACTCCCGGCGCCAAGCCTGCCAAGCGACCGCGTCCGCGCGATTTTACTCCCGCCGCGTTCAAGTGTTCGGTAATGTCCAAATAT
>DVNF01000001.1 GCA_018714575.1 Candidatus Stercoripulliclostridium merdigallinarum | reverse complement strand
GGGGTCTGCGGCGGTTGTGACTACATGCACTTGAATTATGCTGCGGAGTTAAAATATAAGCATTTGGCGTTACGGCGCACTTTGTCGAAAGCCGGCATAGATACCGAAATCGACGATATAGTACCTTCGGATAACGAGTTCGGGTACCGAAACAAAGCGCAACCCGTTTTTTCCGAAAAGGACGGAAAGATAGTTTTGGGCTTTTATAAGGAAAGAACGCGCACCGTAAAACCCATAGATCATTGTATATTGCATCCCGATTGGTTAAAGGATATTATCTCCGAGGTCACCGATTGGGCAAACGAATTTAAACTGTCCGCATACTCCTACGATGCTCATAAAGGATTGTTGCGACATTTAGCGGTCAGGGAACTTGGCGGAGTTATGCAGGTCACCGTCGTTGCGACTTCCGAACGCATACCCGGAATAAAAGAATTGCAGGACAGGCTATTGAAACTTTACCCGAACTTGAGTTTCGGAATTTCGGTAAACACTTCCACGGGCGCAAAGATCTTTGGCGACAAGTATGTATATTTACGGGAAAGCGGACCGATAGAAATCGACGGAATAACTTTTCCGTTGCACCCGTATTCCTTTTTTCAGATAAACGATAACGTCAGGAAAAAGGTTTATTCGACGTTGGTCGAATTGTTGAAACCCGGTAAGGATCTGATCTTTATCGACCTGTATGCGGGTATTGGTTTGACGGGGATACCTTTTGCGAAAGCGGGCGGAGATGTCGTCAACGTTGAAATAATCCCCGAAGCCACCGCCGATTCCGAAAAGTTGTATCGCGAAAACGGATTAAGCGCCGAGTGCGTGACTATGGACGCGGCAAAGGCTTTGCCCGAATTGATAAAGCGGTTCAAGGACAGCAAAAAAAGATTGACGATATATTTAGACCCGCCCAGGAAAGGGGTGTCCCACGAAGTCGTAGAACGCCTGAACGCGTTGGCGGCTGAAAGGGATTTTACTTTGGCGTATCTTTCATGTAACCCGGCGACTTTGGCAAGGGATATAGCGGCATTGACCGCATTTACGGCGGTTTCTCCCATTCGCCCGTTCGACATGTTCCCGAAAACGGCAAACCTGGAAACCTTGGCTTTATTGAAAAGAAAAGAAGAAAGGTAAAATCAAACGTCCGTATCTATAAATGCAAGTATTTTTCGGGTAACGTTTTTATCAGCAAAAACTGTATCGTGCCGGTACCGAATCCTGCCGCCGCTCCGAACAGCAACAGAGGAACGGCCAAGCTGAAAACAGCCGCCGTGGACGTCATGATCGCGGCTACCGTAATTTGCGACAGGTTATGCGCGATAGAAGAAATTATGCCGATCACCGGTAGCGACAGCTTGTCCGCGTTTATCAAAACCGCCGTCACGACCGCAGAGATCAGCCCGCCCGCCAGCGAATAAATCGCCATTACGGGATTTCCTACTATCAACGGAACGGTTACGCTTTTTATCAAAGAGACCGTCAACGCATAGGGAGTGCCCAAAACTATTACGGCAAAGCCGATTACGGCGTTTCCCAAACCTATCCTGACGAAAGGCAGCGCGGGTATTATCGGCGGCAGTAGACTTTCGACTATCCCCAGGAGCATCGACAGCGCGGTCAGCAGGGCGGTCACGGCAATTTTTTTTGCAGAGATTTTCATTAATGCACCCCCGTAACGTAGCTGTTGCCGCCGGATACTCTGACGACTATTTTGTTCGGAGCGCACACTATGGTGCCGCCTTTGTCGTCGACATAGCCCGTTTTCATACAAATTTTATTCGGACAATCGTTTTCGGTAACGGCTACGGCTCCGTCCCGAACCGTCAGAACGGCGTGAGTGCCGGGTATTTCCGTGACCGAATCTTCCGTAAGGCTGAGTTCCAAAACCATTTCGCCGTCTACATAGACGGCGCAGTAATCGCCTTTGTCGGGTTCTATGTAGTATTTTAATCCGACCGTTGCCAAAAAGACGATCAGCAACAAGAGCGCAAAATCCCAAAAGCCCACGAAAGGAGCTTTTCTGTAATGGGAAATATTCTGTTCGGTGCGTGACGGGATACGCATATCAATTCATTATAAAAGGCGTGTCGCCGATGTAGTAATGCGCGGACGCGGTAAACAATACCGCCGTTGCGTTATATTTATTCAATAAAGTTTCCAATTCGACCGTGTTTCCCAAAACCATAGCCGCCGTGGACAGGGCGTCGGATACCGCCGCATTCGGCGAAGTCACCGTAGCCGAGATGACGGGATCGGCTGCGCCGTATCCCGACGGGTATCCGTTAATACCCATGATATGGTGATAACGGACGCCGTCAAAAATATAGTACCTTTGGTAATCGCCTGAGGTGGCGACGGAAGAATTTGAAACGGTAGCCGACGCGATCAGATTGTCGCCTCTGGGGTTTTGTATAGAAACCTTTACGGGATCGGTTATGTGGAAAGTCGCTCCGAAGTCTATGACCTTAGCTTTATCGCCCAACATGTTGCGAACGGTTTCTGCGGCAAAGCCTTTGCCGATACCGCCCAAATCCAATTTCGCTCCGTCGGTCAGCTTTGTCACGGTTGAATTAGCTTTGTCCAATGAAAAATGCCGTATACCTACGACGTTTAAAACCTCGGAAACGCGTTCGGCGGAGGGTACGGACGTAGCCGTTCCGGTAAAATTATTCGGGGCGAATCCCCACAATTCCGTCAACGGAAAAGCGGCAGGGGTAAAAGCTTCGCCCGATGCTTCCGCCACCTCGAACGCCAAAGTCAGCGCGGCGAATGTGTATTCGTTTACCGTCACGGCAGAATTTACGGGCGCGGAATTGATTTTTGCGACGTCGCCGTTTCCGTCGGTGTCAAAATTATGATCCAATAAATCGATTACGCTTCTTAATTCGTCGTCGCGGTTTTCGCCCGTATATTCTATACTGAAATAAGACCCGAAGGCGTTGCCCGTCAGGTCATGGTCGGTTAAGTTGCATGAAACCGATAATATTGCCGAAAAAATCGACAATATTATCGTCAATGCTGTTAGGATTAATCTTTTACGGGTTCGGGGCGTTGACCGTCTATAAAACATATGCCTATCGTGCCGGGGCCGCAGTGAGTGCCGATAACGGGACCTACGTCCATCAAACGTATATCGGCTTTCGGCAGGAGCGATTGCAATTTATCGCGGACGCGGTTTGCTTCGGCAATGCAATCGCCTTGCATAATGATGATCGGCAGGTCGTCGGCTTCGGAAGCGCGGTCGGCGATCTCGTTGACCATGGTCATCAAAGCTTTGTTTCTGCCGGTGACGTTGGTTGTGGGGATCAACGTGCCTGCGGTGGTCAATTTGATAATGGGTTTGATTTGCAACATCGTGCCGAACAGCGCCTTTATCGCGGTCAGTCTGCCGCCGCGTTTTAAGTAATTCAGATCGTCGGCAACGATGGTAATGTTGATCCTGGGAACCAATTCGTCCATGTATTTAACGATCTCGTCCACCGATTTTCCTGCTTTCAGCATTTTTGCCGCGGCTATGACGGCAAGGCCCGTGCCCATGCTGATGGCTTTGGAATCGATACGGGTAAAGGTAACGGTAGGATATTTTTCCTTTAATTCCTTTACGGCTATGTTCATGTGATTAAACGTAGCGCTCATGTTAGAGGAAAACGAAACGTATAAAATGTCGCCGCCTTCACGGAAAGCCGGTTCGAATATCTCCTTGTATTCCTCCGCGTTCAACGCCGAAGTCGTGGGCATTTCGCCCGCGCGTACCTTTTTGAAAAAGGAAGTAGAAAGTTCGGGCGTTATCAGATCGCAATATTTCAATTCGCCCGATATGGTATAGGGCATTTTAATGAAGTATTTGGGATCGTCGATGCCGAATTCTTTGGCAACGGCAAGGCTCATTTCTGAATCTGCGTCATAGAAAAAATGTATCATAATTATTGATCTCCTATTTGTTCATGAATATTTTATCGCGCATAACGGCCTTCTGACGTTCGATGACGGTTACCAGATCGTTTAATACCTTGGTTCTGGACAGCCACCAATCTCTGGACCATACGCGGACAATCGTCCAACCTTTGCTTTCCAGGAATTTAAAGCGGTAAACGTCGCGTTCCAATACGCTGGGGCTGGAATGGAACGCGCGGTAGTCGCACTCTACGCCCAGGATGTAACACCCAAGCTCCGAATCGTATATTCCCAGCGACAATTTGTAATCGGTGTTTCCGAGGTTGATGTCGACTTCGTAACCCAATTTTTCCAACTGCTGTTTGATCTGTTGTTCGTAAGCTCCGATAGGGTCGATGACTTCGCCCGTGCGGTGCATCGTGGACAAAATGTCCTTTACCTCCGCGGTAGAGCCGTTGGATACGGCGCGCGCGTAGGCAAGGTATTTCTTCAACAGCTTCGGACCGGCGTTTTTGGTGGTTTCGTTCTTGTCCAATTCTTCGGGCTCGATACTGGTCACCACGTAAACTTTCTTTTTCGCGCGGGTTATGGCTACGTTCAAGCGGTTTTCGCCGCCTTCCATCGACAGCGATCCGAACTGTGCGACGACTCGGTCGTAATCGTTTCGGGCATAGCCGACGCTGAAGATTATTATATCACGCTCCTCGCCCTGGACGTTTTCCAGGTTTTTGACGAATAAAGAAATGTTTTCGCCGCCGACTATACGGTTGCGCTCCTGGAACAGCTGTCTGCGGAATACTTGCGATTTATCGGCTTCGGCGTCCAACATATCCTCGATGTATTCCTTTTGTTCCATGTTGAAAGTGACTATGCCGATGCTTTCATTTTCTTCGCGGCGGTTAAAGATGTTCTTTACCAACTTGACGACAGCCGCTGCTTCCTCGTGGTTGTGGCGGTTTTGCCAGGAGCCTTTGACTTTCAGCCTGACGATAGGCGGCAATTCAAAGTTCTTTTCCGTGTTCGGAGCGACTTGCAACTTGTTTTCGTAGAAAGCCGCGTTCGAAAAATCGATCAACTCCGCATACTTACTGCGGTAGTGATAGGTAAGGTGTACGGGGTAATACCTTGCGGTCGCCAGATCCAACAGACTTTCGACTTCCAAAGCCGCTTGAGTCGACAGGTCGAACGCCGCGTCCTGAGCCACGTTGCCGAAATACTTTTTGACAAAACCTGCCGTAGGCCGCAACTGCTTTGAATCGCCCGCGATGACGACTTTGGTGCCGCGGTACATGGCAGGCAACGCGTTTTCGATAAAGATCTGCGAGGCTTCGTCGAATACCACCAAATCGAACAGGTCGCGCTTTAGCGGCAAGATCGTGCTGACGACTTCGGGTGAAAGCAACCAACAGGGGAACAGCCGCAGTAAATATTCGCCAAAGAAATCGAACATTTGCCTTAGCGGGCGCAGTCCGCGCTGTTTTTGGATGTCGTATAAAAAGTCCTTTGAATCGGGAGCCGTTTTGAAATATTCGGCGTAATCGCAGTTGCATTTACTCATTGCCAAAGCCGCCGATATTTCACGTTGATCGGCTTTTAATTGCAAAATGCGGTGGCGCATGGAATCGAACGTAACGGTTTTTGACAGACAGCTTTCCACATCCGCGTCCATGGAAACGATCTCGCTGTAGATACGCATCGGCAGCACTTTGTTCAGCACTTCCTTCATCGATTGCAGGTCGCCGTCGGAATTTATCGCCGCAAATGAAAGTATCTCTCTGACCGAATCGTTCAGTTGACTTAGCGAGGCGTTCATATCGCGTACTTTGACGTAATTATCCAATGCGTCGGACAACTTCTTTAAAAAGTAAGAATTGCCGTTTATCAAGCCTCCGACCGCCAAAGCGTAGCCTTCTTTATCCAAGACTTTCGACAGAGGTTTGTATTCCTCCGTCTTTTCGTCCAAAACGCTTTTTGCGACGTTCAGATCTATCATTATGTTTTCCGTTTGTTGCGAAAACGAGTATTTTACAAACGGATATACCGGCCACAGCAGGGGGAAAGCCGAAGCCGTCAACAACCTGTGGGCGCCGGGATGTTCGTAACCGGCTACCATTTTCGCGACGCGCTTTATGTCCCTCCTTTCTGTAGCCGCGTTTTCCAAATAAAACGCCGTCAAATACCTGGAATAAGGGTATTTCGCCGAATCGAAAGGCACTATGGGCTTCGATAGTATCTTTTCTATAAAAGCTTTGGCTTCTTTCAGCTTGTGCATGTCTATTTCAGGCAGCACGTGTTCCACCATTTCGTTGTTCCTGACCAATTCTGCGCGTTCCAAATAGAACCTGGCCAAATTTTTGTCGCGGATCAACTGCAGGTCTTCTTTCAATTCGGGATAGTTCCTGTCCGCGATGCCGGTTTCCAACAGCTTATTGTACAGCTTGTAATCCTTGGTATCTTTACCGATATTATAGGACCCTGCATACATTTCCTGTAAAGTCAGTCCGAATTCCGTCTTTGTAAACAAGGCGTCGGAAATCGATTGCAGAGTTTCTATTTCCTTTCTGATGTCGAATTCGACTTTTTTGTAATGGGCTTGTTCCTCGGAATATCCCGAAGCGTAAGCCGCCGCATGCATCGTCCTTAGCCTGTCGAAGAAAGCCATTTTGTCCTTTTCCGGATCGGGAACCAACACGGCTTTTGAGTTCAGCTTGCCTAAACGCGAAAAGACTACGTCCAAAGCCGCACGCTTTTGGCTGACTACCAGCACGCGCTTTCCTTTGCACATGGCGTCGGAAATTATGTTGACGATAGTTTGCGATTTACCCGTTCCGGGAGGTCCGTAAATAACGATGTTGTCCTGCTTTGAAATTTCCTGCAGGGCGTTTTCCTGAGCGTAGTCCAGATCGTTAATAGGATAAAAGGTAGGGTTTTGCAAGTCGCGGTCGCGGCGCTTCCTCTTTTCTTCCTTGGCTTTCTGCCTGGCTTCCTGTTTAATTTCGCGCCTGGTCTTTTTCGGTGACAGCAGCGCGTCTATCGCCGGAGTCGTCAAATTGTCCTTTTCCAACGCCAGATAATCGTTGTAAATGGCGTTAGCCAAGGGGAATTTGCCGATCACCGCGAAATTTTTGATCTCCGGTTCCGTAGGAAGGTATCCCGCGTCGAAAGCTTGTAACGTCTTCCTTCTGGTAGTACGGATCTTAAAGCCGTTGGCATTCAAATAATCGACGACGTCGTAAGGGTTTTTAAAAGTGTCGTCTGCCAACGGATCGAATTCCTGGATCAATTTATCGGTATTTAAGTTATGTTCCTTTGCGTAAGCCAGGATAAAGGCTTTGTTCAACATGACCGGTTGTCCCGGAGTCAACGTCAAAGTCGCCTCGTCTTTTTCTATCGTGATATGCGCGGGGAACAGCAGCAGCGGAGCGCGCAACTGTATGTCGTCGGAGATTTCGCCAATGACGAACGGGAAACCGATATTCAGGTCATACAGACCCGTTTCCTTTTCCATTTCCTCGACTTCGCGCTTCAGATAGCGCAGGTTATTCAACTGTCCCGTGACGATTTTTTGCAGGGGGGATAAAGTTTTCGCCGCGGTTTTTTTCTTTTTTATATCGACGGTGATTTCTTCCGCCGCCAGGACTTCGGCTTCGTCGCCGCCCAAGCGTTCGCCTATTTCGTTTACCGAATCGGTTTTTGTCGCCTGTTTCAGCATTTTTTGAACGACTTTATCGTTCAACAGAGAAAAACTCCTTCTGCCGTGCCACAAAAAGTCCAGGAAATCGTCGGTATCGCCGCGATTTTCCATAATGGCGCCTATATCGAAATTGTATTTCTTTACAATGGCTTTTACGAAAATACTGCGGTTATTGCCGCTGATTTGAATAAATCTTTCTTTGTATTTGCTGTAAATCGGATTCATAAGATTAAGTATAGCACATTACGACCGTATTGTAAACATATATTAAAAGCTTCGGCAGAGGGGCATGTGGACGTCCATAATTGCTTTAAGTCGGATTCTCGGTATTCGTTCGGAGTCATACCGGTTTTCTACTTGAATTTAGCGGAAAAATGGCTTTGCGACGAAAAAGCCAGATATTCGCTTATATCCGAGACCGAACTTTTAGTATAAGTCAGCAAACGCTTGGCCTCATCGATTTTTTTATCCGTGATAAAATCGGAAAGGTTGACGCCTGTGCTTGCTTTGAATCGCGCGGATAACGCCGATCGGCTGATAAACAGCGCGATTGTCATAACGGCAATGCCGTCGGTCGGCGAAAAAATTGTTTAAAAGCCTTTTCAAAGCTTTAAGTCTCGTGATATAATTATC